>CAZTCU010000005.1:0-28582 GCA_964612235.1 uncultured Rhizobium sp. | reverse complement strand
ACGACCGCGCCGCACTCACCGCCACCGTGATTTGCTATCGCCCCCGCAGCGCCATCCGGGAAGTGGGAAAAGTGTTCGGTCTCACCGAAGACGTGACGGCGGCGCTTGCCAGCGGTGTGTGGGGAAGCTGGGGCTCGATGCTCAAAGAGCATGAAGTCCGGCAGGGTAATCTCGACCCGCAAAACCTCACGATTGCACGCGCGGTTCTGCTCGCCAACGAATTGATCGGATTCCCACGTCATCTTTCGCAGCATGTGGGCGGCTTCGTTCTGACGCGCGACCGGCTGGACGAGATCGTTCCCATCGGCCCCGCCGCGATGGACGACCGTTATTTCATCGAATGGGACAAGGACGATCTCGACCGAATGGGCCTGATGAAGGTCGATGTTCTGGCGCTCGGCATGCTCACCTGCATCCGCAAGGCGTTCGATCTCTTCAAGCAGCACGAGAACAGGCCCTATACGCTCGCCACGATCCCGCGCGAACAGCCCGAAGTCTACGACATGTTGTGCAAGGCCGACGCCATCGGTGTGTTCCAGGTCGAAAGCCGGGCGCAGATGAACATGCTGCCGCGTTTGAAACCGCGCGAATTCTACGATCTTGTGATCGAGGTGGCGATCGTGCGGCCGGGGCCCATACAGGGCGACATGGTGCATCCTTATCTGCGGCGCCGCGCCGGAATCGAGAAAGTGGACTATCCCGCGCCGTCACCAAAATTCGGACCCGCAGACGAACTGGTGAATGTTCTCGGCAAAACCAAGGGCGTGCCGCTGTTCCAGGAACAGGCCATGAAGCTTGCCATTGTGGCGGCAGAGTTCACGGCGGAGGAAGCCAATGGCCTGCGCCGCGCCATGGCGACGTTCCGCCATGTCGGCACCATCGACCAGTTCCGCGAGAAGATGGTGAACGGCATGGTGCGTCGCGGTTACGAACAGGATTTCGCCGAACGCTGCTTCCGGCAGATCGAAGGCTTCGGCAGCTACGGATTCCCCGAAAGCCATGCGGCGAGTTTTTCGCATCTTGTCTACATCTCGGCGTGGATCAAATGCCATCATCCGGCGGTGTTCGCGTGCGCGCTGCTCAATTCGCAGCCCATGGGCTTCTATGCGCCCGCAGAGATCGTGCGCGACGCGCGCGAGCATGGCGTCGATGTTTTGCCGCCTGACATTAATTTCAGCCACTGGGACAACACGCTGGAACGCAACACCTGCGGCGTGATCGCGTTGCGACTTGGCTTACGCCAGGTCGACGGCTTCGGCGAGGGACTCGCCTCCGAGCTTGTGAACGCGCGGGGCTACGGATTTTCATCGCTCGAACATCTGGTGCGCCGGACGGAAATCCCCAAACGCGCGCTCGTCGTTCTGGC
Organism: uncultured Rhizobium sp.; assembly: GCA_964612235.1. Classification (GTDB taxonomy): domain Bacteria; phylum Pseudomonadota; class Alphaproteobacteria; order Micropepsales; family Micropepsaceae; genus Rhizomicrobium. Next base: position 27,216 of record CAZTCU010000005.1, on the reverse strand, counting down.
GGAAGCCGATGCCTTCCGCTCTCTCGGCATGGACCGGCGCGAAGCATTGTGGGCGGTCAGGCGATTGAGCGATGTCAAACCGTTGCCGCTTTTCGCCGCCAGCCGGCAAGCCGAACAGGCGCCGGAGACCATCGCGGCGCTCCCCGCCATGCCGCTCGGCGAGCATGTGCTGGCCGATTACCAGATGCTGCGGCTCTCGCTCAAAGCCTATCCGACGCAGTTCCTGCGCGAACGCTATGCGCGCGAAAAAATCCTGAGCTGCAAGGAGGCCGCAAACGCGAGGGATGGCGCCTTCATACGCGCCGCGGGCATCGTGCTGGTGCGCCAGCGCCCCGGCGAAGGCAAGGCCGTATTCATCACCTTGAGCGACGAAACCGGCATACTTAATGCCGTGGTGTGGATTTCGACCTTCGAGCGCTATCGCAAGGAAGTGATGGGGGCGCGCCTGCTTCTGATCGAAGGGCGCATTCAGAGAAGCGAAGACAACGTCGTTCACCTTATGGCCGAGCACATGGCCGACCGCAGCGAAGACCTGCGCCTCTTATCGGAAGAAAGCCCTGCAGCACCGGCGATCACCGAGCCTTATGTGCCACGCCATCCGCGGAATGTGCGGGTTTTGCCGAAATCGCGGGATTTTCATTAATGCGTTAACCCGGCCCAATTAACCACGCCCTTGGAATTAAAGGACGATTTGGCCTTTCCGCCTCCGCGACTCTGGCATTTTTTTACGAATTGGAAGGTGCTTCTCGCGCAAAAGCGGCACTGGAAAAGGATGGGTGTGATGCCGGGGTTGCGCCATCACGCAGTGCTGCTTCTGAAACGCTTTGCCGCGAACAAGCGCGGCAACGTCGCGTTGATTTTTGCAATCGGCCTGCCTGCGATAGTTTTGAGCGCGCTCGGCGCCGTCGACCTGACGTCGGTCATCAACGACCGCACCAAGATGCAGGCGGTCGCGGATTTCTCGGCGCTGAATGCCGCCAAGCAACTTGCGTTGGACACTTCGCCTGCCACCGCCACGCGCGCGAAGAACGAAGCGGAAAGCGAATTGGCGGAAATCGCCAAACGCTGGTCGCTGACAATCGACGCGCAAGTCGTGGAAGACGGCAAGGCGGTACAGGTTTCGGTGAGAGGCCATCGCCCGTCCTATTTCCACGACATGTTGCCCAAAGGCGGCTGGACGGCGAGCGCCTCCGCCACCGCCGAGATCGAAGGGCTGACGCCGCTCTGCGTGCTGGGTTCGGGCGACAACACGGGCGGCCTTCTGGGATTGGGATTGGGCGCCACGCCCGATGTCATCGCGCTCAAGAACACCGCGCATCTGAGTGCCGCTTCGTGCCTCGTGCAGTCCAACAACGCGATCAAGGTGAGCAACAGCGCCGCCGTCGAAGCGCAGGCCGTGCAGGCCGTCGGCGACGCATCCGGAGCGATCACCCCGGCCGCGATGACGGGGGCTGCCACGATCGACGATCCGTTCGCCTCGCTCAACACCAATGTTCCCTCGCTCTGCACCGACCTGAACGTGAAACTGACGGCCGGCACGACCACGCTGCAGCCGGGCGTGCATTGCGGCGTGATCTCCGTCCTCAACAACGCCAAGCTGATCCTGGCGCCGGGCGAACATTATTTCTTCGCCTCCACGCTCACGCTCGCCAACAACTCGAAACTGATCGGCGTCGACGTGGCGTTGATCTTCGACACGCTGTCGCTCTTCGCCTTCACCGATCAATCCGACATCGAACTGGAAGGGCGCAAGACCGGCCCGTTTGCCGGCTTCGTGATCGCCACCACCAAGGGCAACACCAAGACCTTCACGATCTCGACCACCGCCGCCCACAAGCTTCTGGGCGTGGTCTACATTCCCAGCGGCATGTTGAGCGTCACCGGCAACAGCCAGGTGGCCGAGAATTCGGCCTGGACGGTCATCGTGGCCAAGGCGCTCAGTATCAGCGGCGGCGCCAATCTCGTCGTGAACGCGGGCTACACGGTGAACAACGTGCCGCCGATACCGACCGGGGTCGGCCCGTCTGCGGCCACTTCCACCATCAGGCTGATAAACTGAGCGGCGCGCCAAGGCGCGACGGCGGGAATGCTATGAGCACCTGCGTGCCCGCGCCGGGCGTACTCGCCAGTTCCAGCGTGCCGCCATGCAATTCCATGAACTGCTTCGCCATGGGAAGGCCGAGACCCGCGCCGTCATATTTGCGCGACAGCCTGCCGTCGACCTGGCTGAAACGTTCGAGTGCGCGCGGGATGTCTTCGGGCGCGATGCCGATGCCGGTGTCGCGCACTTCCAGGCAAAGCTCCGTCCCGCGCGAGAAAGCATGCACACTCACCGTCCCGCCGGCAGGCGTGAAGCGCACGGCGTTGGCGAGCAGGTTGACCAGCACCTGACGCACCAACCGGCGATCCGCATTGAGGCGCGGCAGGTTCGGCGCGATGCCGGTGGAGAGCGAAAGGCCCGCCGCTTCCGCCTGCGGTTCCACCATGCGCAGCGCTTCGGCGATGACGTCGGCAGGCGAGAACTCTTCGTCGTGCAACGTCGCCCGGTCGGCATCCATGCGCGACAATTCGAGGATGTCGTTGATCATCGCCAGCAGATGGGCGCCGCTGTCGCGGATGTCCTGCGCATAGCGGCGGTAGCGTTCGTTGCCGATGGGGCCCAGCGCCTGTGCCGTCAGCATCTCGGCGAAGCCGATGATGGCGTTGAGCGGCGTGCGCAATTCGTGGCTGATGGCCGCCAGGAATTGCGATTTGGCTTCGCTGGCCTTCTGCGCCCCGCGCGAGGCTTCGATCAGTTCGGAGGATGTTCGTTCGAGTTCGCGCTTGGTGAGTTCCACTTCCCTCACGCGATCGAGCAATTGCCGTTCGGCGCGATGGGCGCGGTCGACGAAGCGGATCTGGTAGTTGAGCAGCCGCCAGTTGATCGGCTTGACGATGAACGACGATGCACCCATGGCAAAGGCGCGGTCGATGGCCACCACGTCCTCGCGGCCGGTGATGACGATGACGGGAAGCCGTTTCGTGGCTTCGTCGGCCCTCAGCGCGTCCAGCACCTGGAAGCCGTCTAGCCTGGGCATTTCGAGGTCGAGCAGCACCAGATCGCAGCCCTGCTCGCGGATATGGGTTAACGCCTGTTCACCATCGGCGGCCACGGAAACGCGGCCTTTCTCGGATGCCAGATGGACCTGGGCGAATTCGCACAGGATCGGGTCGTCATCCACGAACAGCAGATGCAACGGCTCGTCGAGCACATAAAAGAACTCGCCCTGCGCGGCGGCAGACATGCCCAAATCTCCAATAGCGCCCGCATGTTAAGGGGAGGGTCATTAATCGCTGGTAACTCTGGGCAGCGACCAGTTTCGGGATCGGCCGAGTGCAGCAGGAGCGTCGAACCGCGCGGCGGCAAAGCACGCTGAGGCGCAAGCTCGTGGTGCTTGTCGTCTCCTCCGTCGGATTGGCGGCTGCTCCCATCGCGGGCGTTTCGGCCTGGCGCGACGGCGCGCGCGAGGTGGCACTTGAAACCGCGCGTCTCAGCGCGACGGCGCGCGTGGTGGCTTCGCTTGCCAGCGCGTCGGCCGCACACAACGACCGCATGGGCGCTTTCAACGCCATCCGCTCCATCGCGCAGATGCGCGATGTCGTTTACGGCCGCATCGAAGGCGTGGGCGGCAGATTGCTCGTCGAAACGGGCGCGGGCGTGCGGCTGCGCAGCGACGTGAAGGCATCCGGCCACGCTTCCCTTTGGACCGAATTGTTCAGCCAGACCTCGGAGGTTTCCGCGCCCATCCGTTTGGGCAATCGCGATGTGGGGCGCGTGGTCCTGCTTGGCCAGACCGAAGGCATGTTCCAGCGCTTCCTTGCAAGCCTTGCGGTCAGTCTCGGCGTGGCATTGCTTGCGATCCTTGCCGGGCTTGCCATCGCATGGCGGCTGCAGGAACGCATCGCGCGCCCCATCGTCGCGCTGACGCGATCCATGCACCGCGTTCAGGAAACGCACGATTACGGCCAGGCCGTTTCGGTGGAAGCCGACGGCGAAACGGCGAGCCTGGTCTCCGGCTTCAACCGGATGCTTTCGGAAATCCGCGCGCGCGACGCGCGCATCGCCGAGCAGGTGGCGGGCCTGGAAGACGAAGTGGCCGCGCGTACCGAAGAACTGATGGTGGCAAAGGACGCCGCCGAAGCGGCCAATCACGCCAAATCCGATTTCCTCGCCACGATGAGCCACGAAATCCGCACGCCGATGAACGGCGTGATGGTGATGGCGGAAATGCTGGCGGCGGGCAAGCTGCCCTCGCGCGAACGCCGCTTTGCGGAAGTGATCGCGAAATCGGGCGCGAGCCTCATCGCCATCATCAACGACATTCTCGATTTGTCGAAGATCGAGGCGGGCAAGCTCGAACTCGAAACCGTGGCCGTCGATCTCAACGAGATTGCGGAAGACGTGTCGAGCCTGTTCTGGGACCGCGCCGCGAGCAAGGGATTGGACCTTGCCGCCTTCGTCGATCCGGCGACGCCACGCCTGATTGCGGGCGATCCGGTGCGCTTGCGCCAGGTGATCTCCAACCTCGTCAACAATGCGATCAAATTCACGGAAAGCGGCGGCGTCCTGGTGGAGATCGCGCCCGATGGCGACAACGCGCTTCGCATCGCGGTGCGCGACACCGGCATCGGCATCCCCGCGGACAAGATCGGCTCGGTGTTCGGCGCCTTCACGCAGGCCGATCAATCCACGACGCGCCGTTTCGGCGGAACGGGACTGGGCCTTGCGATCTGCAAGAAGCTGGTCGACGCGATGGACGGCGCGTTCACGGTGACGAGCGAAGTGGGACAAGGTTCGACCTTCGCGTTCTCGTTGCCGATGAAGACGATCGAGGCCGCCGAGCCCTGGCCGCATGCGCAAAAGGGGGCTTCCGTTGCCATTGCGCATAAAGGACGGCTTACCGCACAAAGCCTGACGCGCTATTTCGAGCGCGCGGGATACGCGGTTCGCGCGGACGGTGCTTGTGACGTTGCCGTGATCGATGCCACGAAGCTGAACAGCGTCGCCGCCAAGCAAACCATCTGTCTCGCCAGCTATGGCGAATCCGAACCTCAGGAATTGCTGCGAAGAGGACAGGTCGCGGCCGTTCTGGTGCAGCCTCTCAGGCGGCGCGAACTCGCCGACATTCTCAACCGGCTCGAAACAGGCGCGCCCTTGCAGTCCGCCGACACCATGCAATCGGCCCAGAGCGAACGTTTGCCCAACTTCACCGGCGCGCGCGTGCTGGTGGCGGACGACAGCGCGGTCAATCGCGAAGTGGCAATGGAAGCGCTTTCGCGGTTCGGCATCGAGGCCAAACTGGTGGCAGACGGACGCGAGGCCGTGGAGGCACTGCGCCAACCGTTCGATCTCGTGCTGATGGACGGCAGCATGCCGGAAATGGACGGCTTCGAGGCCGCGCGCGAAATCCGCAAGCGCGAAGCCGACGGAGGGCGCACGCCCATCATAGCACTCACCGCTCACGTGGTCGGCACCGCCGCGGACGCCTGGCGTGAAGCGGGCATGGACGGCGTACTGCACAAGCCGTTCACGCTGAAGGCGCTGGGAGACGTGCTCGCGCGCTTCCTGACCGAGGTCGAAGTGCCCATCATGCTTCCGTCTGCGGAAACAGCGGCCGGAACCGGACTGCCGCTCGATCTTTCGCAGAATCCGCTGTTCGATTCCGCGACGATGGAACAGCTCCAAGGCTTCGCCGCGAACGGCCGTACCGACTTCGTGGAACGGGTGCGCAATCTCTATCTCGCCAATGCGCCGGGCTGTATCGAGCGATTGAACGCGGCCGCCGATGCGGACGAAGCCGCTTCCGCCGCCCATGCGCTCAAATCCATGAGTTTCAACATTGGCGCGAAAGCCGTCTCCGAACTTTGTGCCGCGATGGAAACCCGCGCGCGCGAAGGTGCGCCGCCATCAAGCGCAGAGATCGGAACGCTTGCGGACACCGTTAAAGCGACACTGGCCGCATTGTCGGGAAACGCCGGGGAGCCGCGGAACGACGATGCGCGACTGATGTCCGACCTGAAACAGGCCATTGCGCAGGGCGATCTTTCGCTTGTCTATCAGGCGCAGTTCGACGCGGGCACCCGCAGTGTCGTGGGGTGCGAAGCGTTGCTGCGCTGGACGCATCCCGTGAAGGGCCCTGTCTCGCCCGCCGTTTTCATCCCGATGGCGGAAGCCCATGGACTGATCGGCGCATTGACCCATTGGGTGTTCGACCGCGCGATGGCGGAAATGGCGGATGCTCCGACGCCCGTGGCGGTCAATGCGTCGGCCATCGATTTCGCGGCGGATGACTTTGTGCCGAATATTCAAGCGCTTCTCAAGAAGCACGGCTTCGATCCCGCGCGCCTCGAAATCGAAATCACGGAGACCGCCCTGCTCGATCACCAGGATCGGGTGAAGGCCAATATGGAGAAGCTGCGCGCGCTCGGCGTGAAGATCGCGCTGGACGATTTCGGCGCCGGCTATTCCAGCCTGCAGCACCTGCGCCGCTTCCCGTTCAACAAGCTTAAGATCGATCGCGAATTCATCACCGACTGCACTGCCGAGGTGCAGTCGGCCACCGTGATCCACGCTGTGGCCAGCATCGGCCGCGCGCTGGGGATGAAGGTCATCGCCGAAGGCGTCGAAACCGAAAACGCCGCCCGCTTCCTCAAGATCGCGGGCGTCCACGCACTGCAAGGTTACCTGTTCGGCAAGCCCGTGCCGCGCGAGGAATATCTCACGCTTGCCTCCCCGCCGACGGTGCTTTCGGCCTAGAGACCGATACCGATCGTGGCGAACGGCGCGTGGAAATCACGATCCTTCGTGTGCCGCACGCGAACGTGAAGACATTTCAAGGTGTTTTTCTTGAAGCGGCGGAATGCGGCAGCTACCCCTTCAACCACGGATATAGAGGGAGAAGTTTCATGCTCGACCGCCGGTCTGTCCTCCTGTCCAGCGCTGCCGCGGGCGCCGTCGCCCTGATCGGAGTTCCGCCATTGGCCGCCGCCGAAACCGACGCCGCGAAATTGAACGGCTTGTTCGATTCTTTCGTGGACGCGCGTCTCGACCGTTCGCCCGAAGAGGTAACCCAGCTCGGTCTGGACAAGGATGCGCGCGCGGCCCAGAAAAGCCTGCTCGACGACCGCTCGCTCGCAGGTATCGCGAGCGACAGAAAGCGCAATGCCGATGAACTCGCCCAACTGAACGCAATCGACCGCAACGCGCTTACCGGCATGGATGCGATCAATTACGATGTCGTTCATTATGGGCTTGCAACGGCTGTTGCCAGCGCGAGCCGTCACGATTACGGCGGCGCGAATGCGGGTATTCCCTATGTCGTCAGCAATTTCGGGGGCGCCTATCAATCCATTCCGGACTTCCTCGACAGCCAGCACGCAATCGAAATCAAAGCCGATGCCGACGCCTACCTCGCGCGACTTTCGGCCTTTGCCACGGCGCTGGATCAAGAAGACGAGGTGATCCGGCACGATGCGGGTGTCGGAGCTGTACCACCTGATTTCGTGCTGTCGCGCACGCTGTCGCTGATCGAGAATCTGCGCAGGCCGAAACCGGAATTGTCGACGCTTGTCTCCTCGGTGGCGCGGCGCGCAAAGGAAAAGGACATTGCCGGCGACTACGCCGGGGATGCCATGCGTATCGTTGCGGAAAAAATCTATCCGGCGCTCGACCGGCAGATGGAAACGCTCAAAAGCCTGCAACCCAAGGCCGTTCATGACGCGGGCGTCTGGCGGCTGCCGAATGGCGAGCAATATTATAAGGACTCGCTTACTGCCTGGGCGACGACCGACCGCGCGCCAGATGATATCCACCAGACCGGTCTCGATCTGGTCGCGGATTTCACCGCGCGCATCGACGCTTTGATGAAGGCGAACGACCTGACCAAGGGCACGGTGGGCGAGCGCTTGCGCGCGATGTACGACGATCCGAAATTCCGCTATCCCAACACCGATGCGGGAAAAGAAAAACTCATCGCCGATCTCAATGTGAAGATGGCGGCGGTGAAGACGCGCCTGCCGCAGTATTTCGGCGTGCTGCCAAAGGCCGATGTCGTCATCAAGCGCATCCCGAAGGCCATAGAGGAAGGTCAGGCGGGAGGTTACTACCAGAACCCGTCGCTCGATGGTTCTCGGCCGGGTATCTACTACATCAATTTGCGCAACACGGCCGAAGTGCCGAGCTGGACGCTGCCGACGCTGACCTATCACGAGGCCATTCCCGGCCATCATCTGCAGGGCACGATCCAGCTGGAAACGAACCTGCCGATGATCCGCAAGCTGTCGTTCTTCTCGGCCTATATCGAAGGCTGGGCGCTTTATGCCGAACAGCTTGCCGACGAGATGGGCCTTTACGAAAACGATCCGTTCGGCCGCATCGGCTATCTGCACGACGCGATGTTCCGCGCCGTGCGTCTGGTGGTCGACACCGGCATGCACGCCAAGCGCTGGAGCCGCGAACAGGCGATCAAATATTACGTCCATACGCTGGGCGATCAGGAAGCCTCCGCCGTCACCGAAGTCGAGCGCTATTGCGTGTGGCCGGGACAGGCGTGTTCCTACATGCTGGGCAAGCTGGATTTCCTGCGCTTGCGCGCGAAATCGAAAGCTGAACTGGGCAGCCGTTTCGACATCCGCGGCTATCACGACGCCGTGCTGCTCTGCGGAGCCGTACCGCTCGCGACACTCGATCCGGTGGTGGATGCCGACATCAAGGCCAAAGCCTGAACATCAACGCAACAGCGACACCCCAATCCGCACCATGCGCGGTGCGTCGTAGGTAACGACGGGCGCGGGCGTAGCCGCACTGGCAGACGTCGCCACATCTGCGTCAAACAAATTGTCCGCTGCAAGATAGATCGAGAACCTGTCGGTCACGAGATAGGAAAGCCGGGCGTCCACCGTGGCTGCGGCATCCAGCGGCAACGTGTTCTGATCGTCGGAGAACCGTTTGCTCTCGTAACGCAGATCCGCCGAAAGCATGATCCGATCCAGCGGCATCGCATCGAACCCGGCCGTCACCGTCCAGCGCGGTGTCTGTGCGGGACGCAAGCCGTTCACATGGGCGTCGGTGAGATCGAACGCGGCACGCAGCGACAGACCGTCGCCAACGCGATATTTCGCATTCGCCTCGACACCCGGCGCGTTGATGTTGCCCGCATTGCGGCGCTGCAAGGTGTTGGGATTGTTGTTGAGCGTGACGTTGGTGATGGCGGCATGAAGCTGGTTGAAGAAGATGTCTCCGTCCCACGAGAAATCGCCCATCGTGCCGCCCGCGCCCAGTTCGACACCGTAATATTTCTCCGGCGTCAGGCCGGGATTGGCCGATGTCGTGACGTTTCCCACCCGGAAGGGCCGGTACAATTCGTTGAGCGTCGGCGCGCGGAAACCGGCATATGCCGCGCTGCGCAGATAAAATGCTTCCGATGCGTCGTAGCGCACACCCGCCCGTGCTGTCGGCACGATGCCATGCTTCGAGGGGTAGAGCGTCGTGGTGGTTGCGCCCGTGGCGAACACGGTCTGGATCAGGTGCCCGTCGCTGCTCGACCACCTGTCGGCGCGCACGCCCAAGGTCAAAAGCCAGTTGTCGAACCGGCTTGCGCCTTCCGCATAGAGGCCGGCTACCGATGTCTTTCCGCCCGAAACACGGCCCTGCGTGAATTGCCTCGTCGTTTGCGAAAACGAAAATTGCTCGCGCGAATTGCCGCGCGCGAAACGCGCGTCAGCCCCCACCTCCCAATCGAGCCAATCGAGCGACCCGCGCAACGCCGCGTTCAAGCCCCAGCCGGTCGCAGGCGTCGCATATTGATTGTTGGCGGGCGTAGCGACCGAACGATCCGCCGATACGGAGGCGGAGGAATTGAACAGATCGGTGGAGCGCAGCCAGCCCTGCAGGCGCCAACCCAATTCATCGCGCTGTTCGGGATGGGCCAGGGTCAAGCTTGTGCCGATTCCGCGCGCTTCGGACGCCGTTTCGCCCAAGCCGGAATGACGCGCTTCGTCATAGATGCCGACGCGCGTCGACAGCAACGTATCGGCCAGCACGTTCGTCTGCGCGCGCAACGATGCGCTGCGTGCGTTCAACGTCACCGGCGCGTCCGCGGCACCTCGCTGATCTTCGTTTACCGGAATCCATCCGGCCGAGGAATCGATGGCCGCACTTCCAAACAGATTGACGCCGCCAAGCGATGCGCCGCCTGCCGCCGCCGCGTGCCCGGTCTCGCGTTCGCCCCAGGATGCGTCGCCCGCGAAGCCATCGCCCGTTTCTTCGTGGAGCGCGATCACGCCGGTCAACGCGCCCGCACCGTATGGTCCCGCGCCTGCACCCCGCACGATATCGGCGCGCGCGACATCTTCCGGCGGCAGCGAACTCCAGATCACCCAGCCGCCGAACGGATCGTTCTGCGGCACGCCGTCGAGCGTCACCAACGCGCGGCCCGCCCCCGACGGCGCGATGGAGCGAAGCGAAACGCCCTGCACCGTAGGGTTTGCCGACAATGAGGAATTGCGCCGGAACAGCGAAAGCCCCGGTACTTGCGACAAGGCGCTGTCGAGCTGGCCGCTTTCACGCAATTCATCTGCATCCAACGAGATGCTCGAGAATGCGGCATTGCCGACGGGATCTGGCGGCGCGGCGCTGACCACCACCGTCTCCACCTCCGCCGCATGGGCAAACGACGACAGCGCCAGAAGCACCGCGCAGCAAAGCCCGCGCTCAATTGTCTTACGAAACGGCAATCAACCGATACCCAGCTCGCTTCTGGCGAATTCGCCGGCTGCTTTGTAATCGGCTTTGCCGTTGGGCGCACGCAAAGAAATGGTGCTCGCGAGCACCCGCTTGGGCGTCTTGTAGTCGGCCAATCTGGACTTTACATGCCGGCGCAGATCGCTTTCATCGAAGGGGTGGTTGGGTGCAATGTGCACCACCGCCGTCACCGACTGCCCCCAGCGTTCGTCGGGCACGCCGACCACGAGCGCATCCGCAATGGCGGGGTGCGTCTTCAGCGCCTCTTCCACCTCTTCGGGATAAACCTTCTCGCCGGCCGTATTGATACAAACGCTGCCGCGCCCCAGTAGCGTGAGCGTGCCGTCGGCTTCCACGCGGCACCAATCGCCCGGCATGGAATAGCGTACGCCCTCGATGGTGCGGAACGTCTTGGCGGTTTTCTCCGGGTCTTTGTAATAGCCAAGCGGAATCGGCGGACATTGCGCGATCATGCCGGTCTTGCCGGAGCCGGGTAGAACGGGCTGGTCGTTCTCATCGAACACTTTGCAGCGTTCGCCGATGGTGAATTTCGCGGTCTGGATTTCGCCGTCCTTGGTCATCTGCGAGGAGCCGAGCCCCACGCTTTCCGACGAACCGAAGCTGTCCACGAGCAAAATCTGCGGAATGTGGCGGATGAGACCACGCTTGACTTCCACGCTCCACATCACGCCCGACGACACCATGTTCACGACGCAGGAGAGATCGTATTTTCCCGGATTGGCGTCCAGCACTTGCAACATGGGTTTGGCGAACGCATCGCCCACGATGACGATGGTGGCGACGCGATGCTTGTCCACCGCATCCCACAATTCCACCGGATCGAAATGTGCGCCTTCGAGTGTGACCACTGAGCCGCCAGCCAGCATCGTGGCCATCGCCATGAGCATGCCGGTGCCATGCATCAACGGACAGGCGGGCAGAAGGCGCGGGCCTGGCCCGACTTCCTTTATCGAGGCCACCAGCGCATCCAGGGTTTCAGGCACAGGGCCCAGACGGCGCAACGACGTCAGATGCGTTTCGCGCAGATCGTCATGCGTCCAGATCACGCCCTTGGGCATGCCCGTGGTGCCGCCGGTATAGATAAAGAATTCGTCCTGCGGCGAACGTTCAAGTTTCAGCGGCGAACCGTCGCCTTCGTTCACGAGATCTTCGAAGCGTTCCGCGAACGGCGCGGGCGCACCCTCCGTTACCTCGACGAAGGTCTGCACCTTGGTCAGTCGCGGCCGGATTTCGGCGATCACATCGCGAAACTCCGCGCCATAGACCACAGTCTGTGCATCGGAATTGTCGAAGATGTAGAACACTTCGTCCGGCTTGTCGCGATAGTTGACGTTCACATGCGTCAGTCGCGCCTTGAAGGCCGCCGCCATCGTTTCGCAATATTCCGGGCGGTTGCGCATATAGAACGCGACCTTGTTCCCCGGCTTGGCGCCGCGCTTGATCAGCGCGCGGGCAAGATTGTTGGAGCGCCGCGAGGCATCGCTCCATTTGATTGTGCGGCTTCCATGAATGAAGGCAGGCGCGTCGGGCGGCAGAACCGCCTCGACGGCTTCGAGGATGTCACCGAAATTCCAAGGCATTTCCCAACCCAGAGTTATTGATGTCTATGGATCGAATGTCGCCTTGCGGGAACCGCAAATCAACCGGTTGCGGATGAAACATGCGAAAAGCCGGCGGCGTTTCCGCCACCGGCTTTCCGGAAGACTTACGTTACTGACATTACTCCCAGTAGTGAGGCGCTTTGTAGAAGTCGTAAGTGCGCGTCCTGAGATCGCTGTCGTTCTTGGTCACGTCTTCAAGGCGCGTAGTCGGCGCCTGTTCGAGCACGTCCTGCGACATCGGGACGATATAGCCGCCCTTGTCGGGGTTGTAGTCGAGCACCGACCAGGGAACCGGATGGTATTTCTCGCCCATGCCGAGAACGCCGCCGAAACCGAGGACGGCGAACATGATGTTGTTGGACATTTTGTCGAGAACGATATCCTCGACATGACCGATCTTGTCGCCGGAGGTGTTGTAAACCGCGGTTCCCTTCACTTTCGAGGAAAGGATGGCGCGGGTGTGTCCGCTTGGTGTGGGCATGAAGTGCACTCCCGTTTGATTACGGAATGTGAACTGCCGACACCGGAGATTGTTCCGATAATTCAGGCGCGTTCGAGCATCTTCTCAAGCGTGCGCAGTTCGTCGGCTTCGCGCGACGGCTTGTCCCAGCGCAATCGGTTGATACGCGGGAACCGCATGGCGACACCGGATTTGTGCCGCGTGGAACGCTGCAATCCCTCGAAGGCGACCTCCATGACGAGACCGAAATCCCTGTCGGCGCGCACCGAGCGCACGGGGCCGAAGCGTTCGACCGTGTTGTCACGGACAAACTTGTCAATCTGCCGAAGTTCCTCGTCGGTGAAGCCGAAATAGGCTTTTCCCACCGGCGTCAGCGTGCGCTTGCCGTCTTCATCCTCGCGCCAGACGCCGAAAGTATAATCCGAATAGAAACTCGACCGCTTGCCGTGGCCGCGCTGCGCATACATCAGCACCGCGTCGATCAGGAACGGATCGCGCTTCCACTTGAACCACGGCCCTTTTGGACGGCCCGCCTCATAGATGGAATCCCAGCGCTTCAGCATCAGCCCTTCCGCCGATTGCGGATCTCCTTCCGGCGGATGGGCGCGCTGCGCGCGCAGTTCCTCCCAGCTTTCGAAAGGCTGCAACGGCGAAAGGTCCACGCGAAGCGAATGGGCCTTCGCGACGAAATCTTCCAATCGGGCGCGGCGCTGCCGGAACGGCAGATGCCTGAGATCGTTCGCCCCATCGAGCAAAAGGTCATAGGCCCGGATCGATACCGGGTATTTCGCCATCAGCTTCGCATCGGTGGTCTTGCGGTTCAGCCGCTGCTGCAGGTCGCCGAAGGGCGCCACGCGACCATCGCGCATGACGAGCAATTCGCCGTCGATCACGCCTTCGAAGGTCATGGCGCCCAGCACGTCGGGAAATGTGTGCGAGATGTCGTCCGCGGTGCGCGTGTAGAGCCTTTTGATGCCGCGCTCGTTCACCGCCTGCACGCGGATGCCATCCCATTTCCATTCCGCCGCGTAATCGGCGGGATCGAGTTTTATGAAATCGACTTCCTCGTCCACCGCCTGCGCCAGCATGACGGGACGGAATCGGCCGGGCGCATCTGGCGAAGGCTTCTCGCTGCGTTTCTCGAGCCAGGCGAACAGGTCTTCATAAGGCGGCGATTGCGTGTGCCAGACCTCCTCCACTTCGCTCACATCGACGCCACCCATATCGGCGGCGGCCTGTTTGGCAAGGCGCGCGGACACGCCGACGCGCAACCCGCCCGTCACGAGTTTCAGCAACGCCCAGCGTTCATTGGCGTCCAGCGCATCGAGCCAGCCCTCGAGCAGCGATTGCACCTGCCCGCGCGAGGCGATGCGCAAGGCCTCGATCACCTCGGAGAATTCCGGTTCCCGATTGGCGCCATGCCGCGCCGGCCAGATCAGCGCCACGGTTTCTGCAAGATCGCCCACATAGTCGTAAGAGAGCTTGAACAGTTCGGGATCGCAGCGCTCCTCTATCGCCTTGCGGATAAATGCCGGTTTGGCTGCGGAAAACGCCAGCGCTCCCGTCAGCGCGGCCAGCGCCCAGCCGCGTTCGGGATCGGGCGCCTCGCGCAGATAGTCGCGTACCAGGATCAGTTTCGCGTTGCGCGACGGCGTGAACGACAGGCGATCCAGAAGATGTGCAAACGCACGCATCACGCTTCTTCTTCGCCGTCGTTATATCCGACAAGCGAGAGCGCGCGCGCCTTCACGCCTTCGAGATGCGCCCAGCGCAGCAGGGCTTCTTCTTCGCCATGGGTGACCCACAATTCGCCGGGATTCACTTCCTTTACGGTCGTCGTCAGTTCGTCCCAGTCGGCATGATCGGAAATCACCAGCGGCAATTCCACGCCGCGCTGGCGCGCACGCGCCCGCACGCGCATCCAGCCCGAGGCGAATGCCGCGACCGGATCGGGAAAGCGCCGCGCCCAGCGGTCGGCCACAGCCGATGGCGGTGCGATCACGATGGCGCCTTCGAAATCCTTCTTGCGTTCGGTGGTGGCGGGCGCGAGCGGGCCGAGCGCCACGCCGAACGATTCATAGAGATCGTTGAGCCGCTGCAACGCGCCGTGAATATAAATCGTGTCGCCATAGCCTGCTTCGCGCAGCAGGCAGATGATGCGCTGCGCCTTGCCCAGCGCATAAGCACCGACAAGATGCGTGCGCCCCGGAAACTGCGCTACCGACCGCAAGAGCTTGGCGATCTCTTCACGGTCGTCGGGATGGCGGAACACCGGCAGGCCGAACGTCGCTTCCGACACGAACACGTCACACGGCACCGGCACGAAGGGCACACAGGTGGGATCGCGCCTGCGCTTGTAATCGCCGGAGACCACGATCCTGCAATCCTTCCAGCGCACGCTCGCCTGCGCCGAACCCAGGATGTGGCCCGCCGGCTGCAAGACGATCTCCACATCCTTGTGCTGGATGGGCGCGCCGTAGGCCAGCGTTTGGGTTTGGCCTGCGAACTCGGCGCCGTAACGCGCTTCCATGATGGCGAGCGTTTCGGCGGTGGCGAGCACCGCGCCATGGCCCGACCGGGCGTGATCGGAATGGCCATGGGTGATGACCGCGCGCGCCACCGGCCGGGTGGGATCGACATAGAAATCTCCCGGCGGGCAATAAAGCCCCGCAGGCGAGGGGCACAGCAGCGTTTCGGGCTTTATCATCCTCTCCAATATGGCGTTTCGAGCGGGCGCACCCAAGTCAAACGCGCCAACGCTTGATCGGGCCGCAAGGGGCCTGTTTACATGGCCGCAGGGCGGATGGGCGGCGGGAATCACGGCTTGCTGGCACGCGCCGCCGACGTGTTCGAACTGGAAGACATGCGCGGCGTCGACGACAACCGCGCCGCGTCTCCGGCACCAAATTCGACGATCACGGCAAAGTGACCTGCGCAGGCAACGCCGGTGCCACGATCCGGAAGCGGGGCCGATTGACGCTTTCCCGCGTGACTTTATGCGCAAAGCAGCGTCAAATGCGGGTGTGACGGGGCCAGACTACGGAAGCGAGATTGAATGTCCGTTCGCCCCCGGTTGCGCGCGCTGGAAACGGCCGTGCCGCCTTATGTGCTTGATCAGAAAGACGTAGCCGTCCGCGCCGCGAACCTGTTTCGCGGCCGAAAGGATATCGACCGCCTGATGCCCGTGTTCGAGAACACCGGCATCGAGCGGCGCTATTCCTGCGTTCCCATCGACTGGTATTCCGAACCCCATGGCTGGAAGGACCGCAACGAACTCTACGTCGAGCATTCGCTCGCGTTGTTCGAACGCATCGCCGATGCGTGCCTGAAGACAGCCGGCCTCGCCCGCGACGACATCGGCGCCATCGTGACGGTTTCCACGACCGGCATTGCCACGCCCAGCCTCGATGCGCTGCTTGTCGAACGCTTGGGCCTGCGGCGCGATATCGTGCGGCTTCCGATCTTCGGACTCGGCTGCGCGGGCAGCGTGCTCGGCATGGCGCGTGCGGCGACGCTTGCCAAAGCCATGCCGGGAACGAACGTGCTGTTTCTCGTCGTCGAACTCTGCGCGCTCACCTTCCGCAAGGACGATTTCGGCAAGAGCAACATCGTGGCGACCGCGCTGTTTGGCGACGGAGCGGCGGGCGCGATCCTTTCGACCGATGGCGACGGCCCGGAAATCGGCGCGACCGGCGAATATACCTGGCCCAACTCGCTCGACATCATGGGCTGGGAAATAGAGGAAGACGGATTGAAGGCGCGTTTCGCCACCTCCATTCCCGGCCTTGTCGCGCGCGACTTCCGCAAAATCGCGAACGATTTCGCACGCAAGAACGACATCGACCTGAAGGATATCGACGCCTTCGCCTGCCATCCCGGCGGCGCGAAAGTGCTCGACGCGCTGGAAGATTCGCTTTCGCTCGAACGCGGCGCATTGGAAGACAGCCGAGCGGTGTTGCGCGACTACGGCAACATGTCGGCGGCAACTGCCATGTTCGTGCTCAAGCGCATGGAGGCACGGAACAAGCGCGAGCGGCGGCTGATGACCGCACTCGGCCCTGGCTTTTCCTGCGGGTTCGTGATGCTGGAAGGCAGATGACCTGGGCTTACATCATCATCGGGCTGGTGGCGCTGCAGCGGCTGGCCGAACTTCCCTATGCCGCGCGCAATACCAAACGCCTGCTGGCGAGCGGCGCGATCGAGTATGGCCGCAAGCATTATCCCCTGTTCGTGGTGCTGCACGCGAGCTGGCTGCTGGCCATCATTCTCGCCCTGCCGCAGGCCCCCCCGATCAATCTCGCGCCGCTGGCCGCTTATATTGCACTTGGGATCCTCCGGGTCTGGGTGCTGCTATCGCTCGGCCCCTATTGGACGACACGCATCATCTCGCTGCCGAAAGCACCGCTCGTCCGCAAGGGTCCCTATCGCTTCGTGCGGCATCCGAACTATTGGATCGTGGTGGGTGAAATCGCGCTTCTGCCGCTCGTTTTCGGCGAGATCATCGTGGCGGGAATCTTCTCGGCTCTCAACGCGGGACTTTTGTTCTGGCGCATTCGGGTGGAAAATATGGCGCTCGCGGCCCGAAGGGCGGCCGCGAACTGAGCGACGACGAGGGAGAATGGCTGCCTTGCTCTATCCGGGACCGTTCCTGTTCCTCGCCTCCATCCCCCTTTTACACCTGCTGGCACCCGCTGCTCCCTTTGTCACGGTTGCATTGATTCTGTTTTCGCTCGTTTTGGCGGAACGTCTTTCCAAAGGCCAAACAATCGGCATAGCCGGAACGACGGGCCACCTGCTTCCCATTCTCTACATTCCCTTGCAGCTTGCGGTGACGCTCTGGGCCGCGCATCGCGCCTCGCGGCCGGATGCGGGCGGCTGGGAAATCGCAAGCCTCGTGATCTCTGTCGGCGCAACGACGGGCATCTTCGGCGTGCTGGCCGCCCATGAAATGGTGCACAGCCGCTCCCGTGCCAAACGCGCGCTGGGCCTCGTTATGCTGAGCGCCATGACCTATCGCCATTTCGACATCGCCCATGTCTATGGCCATCACCGCTGGGCGGGAACGGAGCGCGATGCGTCCACCGCGCGGCGCGGCGAAAACCTCTACGCCTTCTTCCTGCGCACGCTCGTCCGCCAAGTCGCGATGGCCTATGAATTCGAAAAGCGGCGCTGCGCGAAGAAAGCGTTTCCGCTTTTGCGCAATCGTCTCTTACGCGATGCGATCGTCATGGCGGCGACTTACGCGACGCTTGCGTATTTCTGGGGACGGATGGCGGCCGTGTTTCTCGCGCTCGAAAGCTTCGTGGGCATCTTCGTGCTGGAGGTCTTCAATTACACCGCCCATTACGGATTGATGCGCGAACGCAGAGCCGACGGCACGCTCGAACCGATGAGCCACCGCCACGCCTGGAATTCGAGTGCGCCCGCCGCCAATCTCCTGATCTTCAACATGGGCCGCCACAGCGATCATCATGCGCGTGCGGCCGCCGTCTATACAACGCTTCAGCCGGTGCACGGCGCGCCCGAACTGCCCGGCTCCTATGCGGGCAGCATCGTCATGGCGCTGATCCCGCCGCTCTGGCGCCGGGTGATGGACCACGAACTCGACCGCATCGAAGCCGCCGTCAAACCCGCCTATCCTGTTTGAAACAGGGAGACGATTCGATCCCGCCCGCCCAGACCGTCCGCAGCCCGTTTGTCACCTGGCTTGGCTTCGTCGCCATGTGCGTGGGCATGTTCATGGCGATCCTCGATATCCAGGTCGTCGCCAGTTCGCTGCCCGCCATGGCGGAAGCGCTCGACATTCCCGAAGACAAATTGAGCTGGATCCAGACGAGCTACCTGATCGCCGAGATCGTCGCGATTCCGCTCACCGGCTTTCTCACCCGCGCGCTCAGCGTGCGCTGGCTGTTCGCAGGCTCCACCCTCGCCTTCACGCTTGCCAGCATCGGCTGCGCGATGAGCGACAATTTCGGCGAACTGATCTTCCTTCGCACCATCCAGGGTTTCTGCGGCGGCGCGCTGATCCCCGCCGTCTTCACCACCATCTTCGTGCTGTTCGAAGGCAAGCGCGAAGCGCTCGCCACGACCGTCGCCGGCAGTTTCGCGATGATCGCGCCCACGCTCGGTCCCGCCTTCGGCGGCTGGCTGACCGACGTTTATTCCTGGCACGCGATCTTCCTGATCAACATCATCCCGGGCATCGTCGTCACCGCCATCGTGGCCAGCATCGTGCGCGTGGACGAGCCGGACTGGAAGCTGCTCCGGCGCATCGACTATGTCACCGTGATCCTTGCCGCGATCTTCCTTGCGAGCCTCGAACTCGCGCTCAAGGAAGGACCGAAGCGTCACTGGAGCGGCGAGTATGTCTGGACACTGCTCGCGATCTGCGCGGTCGCGTGCGCCGCCACGATCCAGCAATGCCTTGCGCGGAAGGAACCTTTCGTCAACCTGCGCCGCTTCCGCGACCTGTCCTTCACCTGCGGCTGCATCCTGAGCTTCGTACTGGGCTTCGGCCTTTTCGGCGCCACGTATATGACGCCGGTATTTTTGGGCTTCGTGCGCGGCCACACCGCACTCGATATCGGCAAGATCATGATCGTCGCCGGTGCGGCACAGCTTTTGGCGGCGCCGCTCGCCGCCTATCTCGAAACACGGCTCGATGCGCGCAAGCTGGCTCTCGCCGGATATGCTGTGTTCGCGGCCGGGCTGATCCTCAACGGTTTCGAACATCCGCGCTGGGATTTCGACGAATTCCTGCTGCCGCAGATCCTGCGCGGCGTGGCGATCATGTTCTGCCTTCTGCCCTCGACGCGATTGGCGCTTGACGGCTGGCCGCGCGACCAGCTTTCGGATGCGAGCGCATTGTTCAACCTGATGCGCAACCTGGGAGGGGCCATCGGCATCGCACTGGTGGACACGGTTCTGGAGCAGCGCACGCCCGGCCACATAACCCGTCTGGTGAACGAACTTCAGGCGGGCCACCGCGCCACCGCGCAATTCGTCGGCCTGCCGCTGCAATATTTCCACGAAAAGCCCATCGGCCACGTAGACCCCTTCACCAAATCGCTGATCGAACCCCTGGTGAAGAAAGCAGCCGTCACGATCTCGTTCAACGAAGCCTGGCTGATGATCGGCATGTTGTTTGTGATTTCGCTGCCGGCGTTGCTTCTGGCGACGCGCGAACGCCCCCGGCGCGATTAGCCGGCAACCACCATGATGGCGCCCTTCCATTTTTCCAGAAGCGCCCCCACGGTCTTGCCGAAATAAAGCGTATCGCCGACACGTCTGCTTGCGCCGATCACGATCAGGCTCACCTTCATCTTCCTCGCTTCCTCGAAGATCGCTTCGTCCGGCGATCCTTCCAGATGGATCGCGGGTTTGATCGCATGGCCATAGCGTTTGGCGAGCGCTCTGACGTCTTCAAGTATCGCCTTTTCCGCCTTGCGGCCGGCCGCCGTCCGGCTCGTCTTTCTGCGCGGGGTTTCCGGCTTGCGCTCCGCAACCAGCAAAGCCGTGATGGTCGTATCTTCCGCGGAAGCCATGGCGAGCGCCATCTCAAGGCCGCGGCGCGAAATCTCGGTGCCGTTCACCGGAACAAGAATGTTGTACCCTGGCTGTTCGGGAGCATCTACAAAATCACCCGCCATCACCAGACCCATCGGTCCATCGAACCCCGAAACCGCACGGCTCAAGGCCGGCGTGAACACGCCTTTGCCGTCACGCATGTTCTCCATGCCGACGAATAGAAAGTCATACCCTTTTTTCGCTTCGTCGCTGACGGCCTCTTCCGGCTTTTCGGCTTCGCGTGTGGTGATATCCACTTTGCGCGGCTTGTCTTCGCCCTTTTCGGCTTCGGCCGCTTCGCTCGATTGTTTCGCCGCCGTCTTCGCGACCCGCTCGAAATCCGTGCTGCCGAATTCCTTGTCTTCCTTCTTGTTCAACTCGAGCACGGTAAGCGGCATGCCGCGCTGGCCGGCCACGAAGCCCGCGATATGTGTCGCGAATTTCCCGTTCAGGCTGTCGTCCACCGCCACCAGCAACCGCTCGAAGCGACTGACGAACCCCTTGGCGTCGAGTTCTTCCTTTTCCAGCCGTTCCTCTTCCTCCTTGCCCGGCGGAAGCCGCGCCAGCGCCCAGCGCAGCATCGGCGGCATGGCCATGGTGGTGATGACGGCCATTGTCACGATCATCGTGAACAGGTTCTGTGTCAGCGCACCCATCGAAAGCCCGATGGTGGCGACGATGACCTCGGTCGAGCCCCGCGCATTCATTCCGCAGCCCACGGCCAATCCCTCGCGCGCTGTCAGCCCGCTCGCCCGCGCGCCCAGGAATGCGCCGGAGAACTTGCCGATGCTCGCAATCGCGACAAGGCCGACGGTCAGCAACGCCAATGTCGGGTCTTTCAGGATCGTCAGATCGGCGGAAAGGCCCGACAGGCCGAAGAACACCGGCATGAACAGCGCCACGATCAACCCGCGCACCTGCTGCTGGATGTGCTCGGTCAGGATCGGCGATTCCCCCACCAGCACACCCGCCACGAACGCGCCCAGCACCGTATGCACGCCGATGATGTCGGTGACGATGGCAAGCGAGCCCATCACGATCAGGATCGCGCTGACCACGGCATATTCGCTTTGGAACGTATCGTTCACCCATTTGATCAGCTTGAACACCAGCATCCGGCCGATGGTGAAGCTGAAGCCCAGGAACAGCGCCACGCCGATGACGGTTTTTGCGAGCGAGCCGAAGGCGACGCCGCCCGCCGTCGCGATACCCAGCGTAACCGCGATGATGATCCATCCCACCGTGTCTTCCATGATGGCGGAGGCCACGATGATCTGGCCGAGATTGCGCCGCATGAAATTCATCTCGCGGATCACCATCGCCACGATCTTGATGGAGGAGATCGACAGGGCCGTGCCGAGGAACAGCGCCGCCACGATGCGCTGATCGGGATTGGGCAACATGGACGACGGTAGGAATTCCCCCAGCGCAAAGCCGCAGGCGAACGGCACCGCCACTCCGGCCACTGTGATCGCGAAGGATTTCGCGCCCACCTTTCGCGCCAGCGCGAGATCGGTCTCCATCCCCGTCAACAGAAGCAGCATCAGGATGCCCAGCTGCGAGACGGCATTGATCATGCTTTTCTGTTCGATGTTGGTGGGAAAGATGAAATTGTGCGCCTCGGGCCAGACCCAGCCGAACAGGGACGGTCCCAGAATAAGCCCCGCGAGCAACTGCCCCACCACGGCGGGCTGGCCGTAGCGCTGCATGAATTCGCCCAAGAGCCGTCCCACCAGAATCAGCAAGACGATCTGCGCGATCAGCAAGGCTTCCGCCGTGCCGCCGCCATGGGCTTTTCCGCCACCGGCAGCCGCCGCAAGCACGGGCGTCGCCGCCAGCGCGAGCCCCGCCACGGCCGCCGCAAACAGCCTTGCCTTCAAGGGTGCCTCGTTACTGTGAATCCCTTAGGAAACTCCCCGGTTTCTCGCGGGTTCCTGTGGTAGGAACAACCGCCGGAACGGAGTTTGCCATGAACGTCTTCGCCATCTGCGGCAGCCTCAGGAAAGAATCGTTCAACCTCAAGACGCTGCATGCGGCCGTCGAAGCGGCGCCCAAGACCATGAGCTTCGACATCTACGACAGGCTCGCCGACATACCGCCCTACAATGAAGACGTTCGCGAGAAGGGTTATCCGCCCGTTGTGCAGGATCTGCGCGAGCGCATCAGGAAAGCCGACGCGCTGCTGTTCGTGACGCCCGAATACAACTATTCGATACCCGGCGTGCTTAAGAACGCCATCGACTGGGCCTCGCGCCCGCCGGAGCAACCGTTCGACGGCAAGCCCGCCGCGATCATGGGCGCGAGCATGTCCATGCTGGGCACGGGACGCGCGCAATATCACCTGCGCCAGATGTTCGTGTTCCTGAACATCCTGCCCGTCAACCAGCCCGAAGTGATGATCCCGACGGCGCAACACAAATTCGACGCGGCCGGAAAACTCACCGACGAGAACGCGCGCAAATTCATCGGTCAGTTGCTGGCGAATCTGGAAGGCTGGACGAAGAAGATCGCTTAAGCCGCGTTGACCGCGAATTCCTGTGCGGCGGGCTGTTGCGGCATCGCGATGATTTCGGCTGCGGGCGCCGGCCGCGCCTTGATGCGCTGGTCGATCCAGCGTGTCATGCGGTCCAGCACCAATTCGTGCTGCTGCCAATGGAATAGAAGATGCGGCCCGTCATTGAACAAGGCCCATTCCTTCTTTCCGGCCAGCCGCTGATGCAGCGCCCAGATGCAGGCTTGCCGCAGAATATCGTCGCGCGAGCCCATCATGGTGAGCACCGGCAGTTTCACCTTGTCCGCCTTCTCGACCGAACTGCGCCCAAGCTTGACGAGTCCGAACAACATGTCGGGGCGTATGCCGCGCAGGATCAACGGATCGAACAGCAGATGGATGGCGGCGGCAGGCGTCAGGTCCTTGCCGCTCAACCGTTCTATGACGATCTCCCATTCCGGCATGAAATAATTGACGACGCGCGCAAGCCAGCTCGCGATCAACCGCCAGAAGGTCGAGGCCAGCGCACCTGGTGCGGCCAGGATCAATCCGTCCACCTCGACGTTCTCGCGCACCGCAGCCTGCACGGCTATCGCGCCGCCCATACTTTCGCCAACGACGAACGTGGGGATGTCGCCGGCGCGATCGCGCAGCATCGAAAGCGCTTCGGCCGCATCCTTGGCCATGCGCTTCTTGCCGCGCCAGCGCCCGCGTTTTTCCGTGCCGCCGAAGCCGCGCTGGTCGTAAGCGAAAACCGAAAAGCCCCGCCGCGTGAGCTTGGGCGCCACTTCGTCGAACGCGCCGGAATAATCGCAGGCGCCGTGCAGCATCAGCAGGGCCGCTTTCGTATCGCCGCGCGCGGGCCAATAGCGATAGGGAAGTTCCGCGCCGTCCGACGCAATCATCTTGCCGCAAAGCACATGGGTATCGAGCGCGGCGAGCGACCAGCGCTGATCGCGGATCCGCGCCTTCCACGGTGTAAAACGGCGAAATGCCAGCCTGAAGGTGCCGGCCATGAAATCCCCTCGGGGCGTTGTGCGCCGAATCAACGTCTGCCTGCGATTATAGTTCCGGACGCGCAAAAAACGGCCGCGTGAGAGCTCTCGCAGCCGTTTCAAGCACTTAACCAAGAGACTAGCGACGCGCCTTCGCTTTGCCCTTTTCCTCTGCGGCGCGCAGCTTGGCGCCTTCGGGGCCTTCGAGTGCCTTTTCCGCATCCTTGGCGTATTTCGGAATTTCCGACTTCTTTTCGGAAATGAACTTCTCCGTGCGCTTGTCGTAGTCGCGCGAGGCTGCGTAGTTGCCTTCGCCGTGCACCTTGTCCGGTGCCGTTTTCTTGTCCGTCATGTCACGCTCCTTAAGGCCCGGCCACTCTGCGCGCCGCCGCCAATCCCATGATCAGCAGCACCACGAAGATCGCCAGGAAGATGAAGAACAGGAATTTCGCGATCGCGATCGACGCTCCCGCGAGGCTGGTGAAGCCCAAAATTCCGGCGATCAGGCCGATCACCAGAAACACCAAAGCCCATCTCAACATGGAAAATCTCCATCCATTCGTTGCCGAGGGAACGCGAGGGGCCTGCCGTAGGTTCCGAAGGCCCATTTTGGAACCTTTCGCGCCCGTCCCCTGTTAACTTGCCGTCTTGGCTAAAACGGGGATTTCCAAAATGTCTCTTCTCCTTCTGATCGTCATTGTCATTCTCGTTCTCGGTGCGCTGCCTTCATGGCCTTACAGCCGCGGCTGGGGCTATGGTCCGTCCGGCGGATTGGGATTGATCCTTGTCATCGTCCTCATTCTCGTCTTGATGGGACGGATCTAGCGGAAGGGCCGCGATGGCCAGGCTTTCCGATTACAACGCCAAGCGCGACTTCGGACGCACGTCCGAGCCGCGCGGGCGCGTCGGAAAATCCAAATCGCAGCGCTTCGTGATCCAGCGTCACGACGCGACGCGGCTCCATTATGATTTCCGCCTTGAGCTCGACGGTGTCTACAAATCCTGGGCGGTGACGAAAGTGCCTTCGCTCGATCCGGCGACCAAGCGGCTTGCCGTCGAGGTGGAGGACCACCCGCTCGATTACGGCACCTTCGAGGGCACCATTCCGCAAGGCGAATATGGCGGCGGCACGGTGCAGCTATGGGATCGCGGGACCTGGAAAAGCCAGACCGGCACGCCCGAACGCGACCTCGAAAAAGGCCAGCTCAAGATCGAACTGAGCGGCAAGCGCCTCAAAGGCGGCTGGGCGTTGGTGCGGATGCGCGACGATCCCAAGAAGCCGGGCCGCAAGGTTCGGCACAACTGGCTTCTCATCAAGGAACGCGACGACGAGGCCCGCCCCGGCGAACCGGATACGCTTCTTGCTGAAGACACGTCGGTGAAGTCCGGGCGCACGCTGGAAGAGATTGCCGGCAAATCCCGCAGCGTCTGGCATTCCAACAAGGCCGCGACGACGACAACGCGGGGGGCCGCGACACGCAAAACGAAACCTCCCGCAAAAAAAAAGAATCGCGCGCGCAAGCAAAAGAAAAGCGCGTGAAACTTCCGGAATTCGTCGAACCTGAACTTTGCAAGATCATCGCCAGTCCGCCCAGCAGCACGGACTGGTCGCATGAAGTGAAATTCGACGGCTACCGCATGCAGGCGCGCGTGGAGAACGGGCGGGCCGTTTTGCGCACACGCAAAAAACTCGATTGGTCCTCACGCTTTCCCGAAATCACGAAGGACTGTGGCGTCCTGCCCGACGGAATCTATGACGGCGAGATCGTGGCGCTGGACAAGGACGGCGTCGCCGATTTCGCAATGCTGCAATCGGCCCTCTCCGACAAGAAGACCGCCAATCTCGTCTTCTTCCTCTTCGACCTTCCATTCTTCGAAGGTCTCGACCTGCGCAACCAGCCGCTGGAGAGGCGAAAGGAGGCGTTGCGAAAAATTCTGGAGGGCCGCGCCCGCAACATGACGCGGCTGCGCTATGTCTCGCATTTCTCCGCAACCGGCGGCGCGATCCTCGATGCGGCTTGCCGGATGAAACTCGAAGGCGTGATCTCCAAGCGTCTCGCCTCGCCCTATCGCGGCGGACGCAACGGCGACTGGACCAAAGCCAAATGCCGCGGCGGGCAGGAAGTGGTGATCGGCGGCTGGTGGGGCGACGCGCACAATCTGCGTTCGCTTCTCGTCGGCGCCTATCGCGACGGCGAATTCGTCTATCTCGGCCGCGTCGGCACCGGTTTCAATCGCGAGAATTCGGGAGAAGTGCTGCGCCGCTTGATGCCTTTGCGCCGCAAGACCTCGCCTTTCGCGCGTTCCTCCGATGTGCCGCGCACCAGAGGCATCTATTGGGTGGAGCCCAGGCTTGTGGCGGAGACGGAATTCAGCACCATCACCTCGGCGGGCCTTCTGCGGCAGGCTAGTTTCAAGGGCCTGCGCGAAGACAAGAGTGCAAAATCGGTCGTGCCCGAAGAACAGCCCGCCGCGCAGCAGGAAGGAACAAGGAGCATGGCCAAACCCGGCAAATCCGCGAACAACAAATCCTTGCGCATCGCCGGCATCGCCATCAGCCATCCCGACAAGGAACTATGGCCCGCCGACAAGGGCCACAAGGCGGTGACCAAGGCAGATCTTGCCGCCTATTACGAGCTCGCGGCGCCACGCCTTCTGCCTTACATCGAAGAGCGCCCCGTTTCGCTGGTGCGCGCACCAGACGGCATCGAAGGCCAGCGTTTCTTCCAGCGCCATGTCATGGAAGGGATGCAAGGCGCCTCGTCGATGAAGGTGAAGGGCGAACCCAAGCCCTATCTGATGGTGGACGATCTCGCGGGTCTTATCGGACTTGCACAAGCCGGCGGTCTCGAACTTCATCCCTGGGGCTGCAAGAAAGGCGATCCCGAAACGCCCGCCATCCTGATCTTCGACCTCGATCCTGCGCCCGATGTGGATTTCGATACGGTGATCGATGCGGCCAAGGCCATGCGCGACAAGCTCGCGGCGTGCGGCTTCAAGCCTTATGTGAAAACCACCGGCGGCAAGGGTCTGCATGTCGTCGTTGCGATCAAGGGAGCGCCGAAGAAATCCGTCACCTGGAAAGATGCGAAAGCCTTCGCCCGCGACATCTGCATCTCGCTCGAACGCGACGATCCCGCGCATTACACAACCAACATGGCGAAGGCCAAACGCGGCGGAAAAATCTTCCTCGACTATCTGCGCAACGACCGCACCTCAACCGCCGTCGCCCCGTGGTCGCCGCGCGCGCGCCCGCACGCCACCATCTCGCTGCCGCTATCCTGGGCACAGGCCAAACACGG
>CAZTCU010000004.1:12101-28949 GCA_964612235.1 uncultured Rhizobium sp. | reverse complement strand
TTCTATTACGACTACAAGGGCTATCAGATATCCGAAATCGTCGACCGGACGTCGATCAACCTCAACTTCGATGCGAAGGTGATGGGCGCCGAGATCGAATCCACCTGGGAGCCGCTTCCGGGCCTGCGGTTCAACCTGGCCGCGGGTTACGAGAACGCGCCGATCAACAACGGCCAATCGGCCATCGACCTGATGGACCGCACCAACGGCAACACAGACTGGATGGTGATAAAGCCCTACGTCACGGCGACATCCAACTGCGTGCTGCCGACCTATGTCGTGGCCGCCCTTGACTACCGGATGCCAACGTCGTGTCTCTTTGCCTACAGCATCGGCGATGACCCCGCGACCCAACAACCCTACAAGGCCAATCCCAGGGCCGGCTATATCGGTTTCGATCCGACGACTGCGCCCAATGGTGGGGAGGGTTTCACCAAAGATATCGGCGGCAACCAGCTTCCGAATACCCCACCGGTTACGCTTTCGATTGGCGCGCAATATTCGATGCCGCTCAGCAGCGACTGGGCCGGAACGCTAAGAGGCGATTTCTACTACCAGGCGGATTCGTTCGCGCGGGTGTTCAACGATCGCCCCTATGACGAGTTGCACGGCTATACCAATGTGAACTTCGCCCTCATCTTCACCAACCAGGACGGTTGGGAAGCGATGGCATATGTCAAGAATGCGTTCGATACGACAGCCATCACCGGCGCATTCCTGAATTCGGACGACTCCGGCCTCACCACCAATGTCTTCCTCACCGATCCGCGCCTCTTCGGCCTCCGGATCACCAAGAACTGGTAGGCGACCTAAGCCAACAAAAAGGGCCGGCGGAGTACGGCCACGCCGTGAACTCCGCCGATATCCTCATCCCTTCAGCGCGTGAACGCGCCATAGCGCACGATCCACCCGACGAGCAGAAGTCCCAGCGCGGCAATCCAGCTTCCGCCGACGCGCGCGGCGACAATGATCCAGAGTCGCTTGAGCGGAATGGTGAGCGAGGCTGCGATCGCGAAAACGGCGAAGACGCTTGCCGTCATGCCGAGCAAGCTCAGGGTGTGGGCAACGCTTTCTTCCACCCCGGACAAATCGGCCATGCCGCGAACAAGGCCAAGGCTCGCGCCAAGAAAGGCGCAAAGCGCGGTCGGCAAGCCGATATTCGCTGCGAGCAAGATGCCGATCAGCATGAAGAGCGCGGCGGTAAGGGAAGAAAGTGCGAGATCGGGCAACGCGAATCCCGACATCGCCGCCAATCCGCCCGCGAACCAGGCCAGCGTGACGGCGCCCAGCGACATGCGGGAATGGGCGGGGCCGCGCAATCCCGCGAAGAACCCGAGCGCAATCACCGGCAGGAAGTCCTCCGGGCTGAGGCCGAAATGCGAGATGCCGTCGAACACCGGACCCATGCCGGTTGCCATGAGATGCGCGCTCGCGGATGCGGGGGCGAGGACGAGCGCCGCAGTCGCTATTGCGAATATCGCGCGCGGTTTCATGAAAGCGCGCCCCAAAGGAAGAACATTCCGCCGCAAAGCACGAATGCACCCGCCCCGCGCAACGCAAGCTGGCCCCACTGCCAACGATGGATCAGGCCTATCGCGATGCCGGTCGCGTGAAGAAGCCCGGTCGCCAGAACGAAACCAAGGCTATAGAGCAGCGCGTTCTGCCCCGGTGGAAGTTCGGAGCCATGCGCGTATCCATGAAACAGACCGAATATGCCAACCAAAATACCGGCCATCCAAAGCGGCGGGCGCAATTCGAGTAGCACGGCTGCACCCAGACAGACGCCGGATAGCGCAATGGCGATCTCGCTGCCTGGCAGGGGAACGCCGATCAGTCCCAGAAACCCGCCACATGCCATCACCAATGGAAAGGTAACCGGCAAAACCCAGATGGCAGGCATGCCGAGTTGAGCGCCCCACAGCCCAACGGCAACCATCGCGATCACATGATCGAGGCCGGAAATCGGGTGTTCGAAGCCGCTGAAAAAACCGATGCTTTCTCCCTTCAAGATATGCGCAACCGCATCCGTCGGCAGAGCGGCCGCAAGAAGCGCAAGCAATGCCGTTGCCGCAAGAGATGAACTGTCGATGCGTTTCATCAGATCACTCCGAACAACACGGCACAGTATTGGATGGTCCAGGATGCGCCCAATATGCCGATGGCATAGGTCGGTGCTGCGGCCACAGCCGCGGGCCAGCGCCACTCCATCAGGCGGAACGAACGCTTCAGCGCGAACACAAGCGCGATGAAGGCTAGCTGGCCGATTTCGACGCCGATGTTGAACAGCACAAGCGCCGCCAGCAACGCGCCCCTTTCCAGACCAAGCGAGGTCAGGCCGCTCGCAAAACCCATTCCGTGCAAAAGCCCGAACAGGAAAGCCACCACCCACGGATGCCGGATGGTGAGGCTCGTCCCGCCGCGCTGCGCGCGAACGACTTCCGGGGCGATGAACAGGATTGAAAGTGCAATCAGCGCGTTCAGCAAGGGCGTCGAAAGCTGAATGAGCCCGAAGGTCGCAAGCGCCAGCGTCAGGCTGTGCGCAAGCGTGAACGAACTCACCGTCTTCAGCAACATCCAGCGGTCGCGCACAATCAGGAGAAGACCCAACAGGAAAAGCAGATGATCCGGACCCGTGAGGATGTGTTGAATGCCCAGAAGAAGGAACGAAGGCAGCCCCATCGACTGTCCGTCGGCGAAGGAGATGCGGAAACTGGGATTGTCGGGCCGAAGAATAGTGTCGAACTGACGGCCGCCGGACAGTTTGATCCGCACGAACGTATCGGTGATCGTGTCCTTGAGGCCTTCGATGAAAACCGTCCGGCCTTCGAGCGCGGCTGAGGATTTTGCGGTGATCTTCCAGGAACGGATCAGGAAGCCGCCGGCTGCGTATTGATCCGCAGGCTGTTCCTTAAGCCAGCCGCTGGAAATGTGCGGCACCAGATGAATGGCCACATCGCCCATCGTGGGCTGCTTCCATGTCACCTGATATTTCGTGGGGGCCGTCTGCTCGATTTCAAGATAGGCCGGGCGAACCTCATGCGCGAAGGCGCCGGTCGCGATAAATATCGCCGCGAAAAACGCCAGAAGTGCCGCAAGCCGTTTCACGGGGCCGCCTTCCCGTCCTCGCGAACGATGGTGAATTGCTTTGCAAGATCGGCGAAGGCGGCGCGATTGGCCTTGTCCTGCGCGTCCTGCAGGAAGTCGGTTCGGACGGACTCCCGGACTTTGGAAAGGGGCGGGCTTTCCTCGCTTTTGCGGGAATCCACGAAGATCAGATGCCATCCGTAAGCAGAGCGGAACGGACCGGACCATTTTCCGACCGGTGCTTTGAACAGTGCGTCCGAAAAGGGTGTGTGTCCGAAAAGACGAAACGCCTGCTCGGCATCGTAATTCGAAAAGTCGTACAGATCCGGGAACGGATCGCCCAGATCGGGGGCGCGCATCGTTCCGGCAGGCAGTTTGGCCAGAACCGCCTCTGCCCGCTTTTGCGCCGCGTCGGAGCCGCCTTTGTCGGATGAGAAATAGATGTGGCTGAAGGTGACGTGGGCGGGCTGCACATAGCGGCTCTTGTGCGCGTCGTGGAACGCTGTGAGTTGGGCGTCCGTCGGCTCGGCCGGTGGATGCAGGTCTTGCAGAAGGAATTGCATCTTCTGGACGACGCGCCGGCGAACAATCTCGTCGTCCTTGTCCAAACCCATGACCAGACCTTGCCGGAACAATATTTCGTCATGAAGATCGCGTTGCACCAGCGCTTTCAAAGTGGGCGCATCGGGCTGCGAGCCGAATTGCAGCGCATATTCGTTGGCGAGTTGCGCGATATGCGCGGGCGTCTCCACGATGCGATAGACGCTCGTCTGTTCCTGATAGTAACGGCCGGCCACGAAAAGAACCGATCCGGCCAGCGCGAAATGAAACAGCGGTTCCTTGAGTGCACCGAGCAGCAATCGGCCCGCGCGCGAGATCCATGATCTTAAAGCCGTTCTGAACCGAGCCGTCGCGTCAATCGCTTCGCTCATCGACACGACCAGCCCTCCCTCGTTTGGACAAAGACCCGAAAATATCGTCGGAAATTCTTTTTGATTTTGGACGACAACACATCCGAAATGGCTGTCGCCATTTCTTATCCAACGATGCCGCATCCAATACGAAGCGGCAAGTATCCCGCGCATTTGTGTCGGCTATGTCACGTCGGGAATGTCGGCCTTGCATCGTCGTTGGTCGTTTCCTTGCGCGCGGCGCCCGTATCGCGGCGGTGGCGTGCAATCCATGTTCATGTTTTCGGCAAGTTCTATCGCAATCGCTATGCATCGTTCCACGATGGGGGAATGGCGCGATTCGGGGTTGGTGAACGCTTCGCAATAGTGCAGGCCTTCGTAACCCACGTTCAACCTGACGATGCGGCCTTCGCGGATGTCGTTCAGAAAGAACTGGCTCAGGCCATACCCGATCGTATCGGTCGTCAACACCAGATGCCTCACGACGTCGTTGTCCTGGATCATGGCGGCGTTGAGGTTGTGCCGCTGCGCCTTCGTCAATTCCGCCGGAAATTCGTCGCGCTGCTGTTTGGTCAATCCCGCACCGGCGAACGGGTAGTCGAGCAGTTCGACCGGGTCGAGCCTTCGTCCGTGCGCGACGATCGGGTGATCGGGCCGCGCGAAGAAATGGATGTGCGATTTGAAAAGATGCACCGCGCGGATGCCGGTCGTTTCTTCGGCGTCGTTGTTGGCGCGGTCTCCGCTAGCCGCCAGCGCCAGATCGACCTTCCGCTCGTTCAGAAGCGCAATAAGGTCCTGCCCGTAATGCGTCACGATGCGAAGGCTCAAGGCGGGAAATTCCCGCATCAGCCGTTCGCTCAGCGGCGCCAGCAAAAGCTCCCCGACGAACGGTCCGACGCCCAGTACCAACCGTCCCGCCGATCCCTTTGCAAGCATGCGGGCTTCCTGTTCGAGAGCCGCGATGCCGCGGATCGCAAGATCGCCGCGCGACACGATATATTGCGCCAGTGGCGTGGGCCGCGCGCCTTCGCCGCTGCGCTCGAACAAGGGCGCCCCCAGCATGTCTTCCAGCCGGGCGATGCTGCGGCTGAGCGCAGGTTGGGACGTGCCCAGATGTTTTGCCGCGCGGGTGAAGCTGCCAAGCCGCGAGATCTCGATCACCTGCCGGATCTTCTGAATGTCCATCGCGCCCACGATCAGCCCCATATCCGAAATGCATAGCCTTCGAAATACCAAAGCATTTCCGGTTGGGGGTAAAGAAAATTCTACAATCGGTGCGGCCGGTCAGGGTCCGCGAGAGCGCAACAATATTTTCTGGGAGGCAGCGAATGGCGGTATTCGATCCGGTCACGTTGGCGGCGCGAGCAGTCGCGGACAACCGCGAACCGGCGCTTGTGCATGCAGGCCAGAACGAACAGGCGCACAAGATAATTGCCGACTTCCAGAAGCGGCGGGGAAAGCGGCCGAACTTCCTCGTGTTTCTGATGGACGATGTGGGCTGGGGCGATTTCGGTTGCTATGGCGGCGGGGTCGCGGTCGGTGCACCGACGCCAACCTTCGACAAGATTGCAACCCAGGGTCTGCGCCTGACCTCATGCTATTCGGAGCCAACCTGTTCGCCGTCGCGCGCGACGCTGCTGACGGGACGATTGCCGAAACGCCATGGTCTTCTTCGTCCGCCGATGTATGGCGAGCCGGGCGGACTGGATGGCGAACGCACGCTGGCAGAACTGCTGTCCACCGCCGGCTACAAAACGCAAGCCGTCGGAAAGTGGCACATGGGCGAGAACACCGCTTCGCAACCGCAGAATGTCGGGTTCGACGACTTTTATGGGTTTCTGTCCGTCTCCGACATGTACACCGAATGGCGCGATCCGCATTTCTTTCCCGAAATCGTCTATTCCGAAGCGCGAACGGAATGGGTCAAGAACATGCCGTTCAACCGCTGCTTCGTTCATGGCACGCGCGGCGGCGAGCTTGAGAACGTGGAAGAAGTCACGATCCCCGTGCTGTCGCTGCTCGACGAGAAATGGTGCCAATATTCCTGCGAATTCATCGAGAATATGGGCAAAAGCCAGCAGCCCTGGCTTCTTTATCACTGCACGCGCGGCGCGCATTTCGACAACTATCCCCACGAACGCTATCTCGGAAAATCGCCCGCCAGGCATCCCTACAAGGATACGTTGCTCGAACTCGACGAGATCCTGGCGCGGCTCGTCGAGAAGCTGCGCCAGACGGGGCAGTTGGAAGACACGCTGATCTTCATTTCGTCCGATAACGGACCGCACATGGAGACGTGGCCGGACTCCGCCTATACGCCGTTTCGCTGCTCCAAGGGATCGACCTGGGAAGGCGGCGTGCGCGTGCCGGGAATCCTGTTCTGGCCGGGCGTGATCGAAGCCGGACGCCAGAGCGATGGACTGTTCGATTTCAACGACGTGATGCCGACGCTTGTTTCGATGGCCGGTGCAAGCGACTTGCTGCCGAACGACCGTTACATCGACGGCATCGATCAGTCGTCCTTTCTGCTGTGCAACGAGGGCCAATCGAACCGCAAATTCCATTACTATTGGCTGACGGACAATTTTTCGGCGTTGCGCTGCGCCGAGTTCAAGATGGTGCTGACCGCCACCGGCGACGACCCGGGCGACGCGGACGGGCCGGGCGGCTTCACCGGGGCCCTGGAACGATATCCTTACGCCAAGCTCTTCAATCTCTATCTCGATCCGAAAGAGCAGCACAATTACATGACGCGGAAGCTCGTCTATCTCGACGTGTTTCAGGCGGGCATCCGCAAGCACCTGGCCACCTTCAAGAAATACCCGCCCAAAAAGGTGCTGGGCGTCAGCAAGTGAGGGCGGCCCGCGGGCAGGCAATGGAAAGAAGCTGTTGTCGCATGATATCAAAGTGTTGACGCGAATTATCAATTCGATTTCGAATAACCTTGGAAAGTCAGGGACAAAGGCCGGGTAGCGGGGGCGCCGGAAACCAAACGCATCGGGGGCTACAGGCATGGAAAGCACCAATCCGGGTACAGGGGCCCAACTGGCCGATCTGGCCGAACCGGTAGCCGCGATCGCGGGGCCCGGTTCCATTGCATCCTTGCGCGGCGGATGGTCGGCGCATTTCGACGGCACGCGCGACCCCGATCATTCGATGAGCATCTTCGCGGGCATTTTCATCTTCGTCTTCGGTTCGCTCGGCTATCCGCTTCTGCCGATGATCGTCGGCGCGCTGCAGGATCATCTGCACTTCACGATCCGGCAGGTCGGCGCCATCGCATCGGGCGAAATGTCCGGCATGTTTGTCTCGGCGGCGCTGGCGCTGCTGTGGATCCGCAAAGTCGATTGGCGGTGGACGGCGCTCGGTTGCGGCGTGTTGCTGGTGGTATGCCACGCTCTTTCCGGGCAGGTGTCTTCGTTTGAGGCGTTGCTCGTATTGCGCTTCCTCGCGGGTCTCTTCGGCGGATCGATGATGGCCATCGGCGCAACAGCCGTCGGCGATTCCAGCAGTCCCGAAGCCAACGTCGCGCTGTTGAACGTCGCGCAGACGGCGTTATGTGCCTTCGGCTTCTTCATTATGCCGCCGCTGGTGGACAGCTACGGCACCTCCGGCGCTTTTCTCTTTCTCGCGGTTTATGTGCTGCCCGCGCTTGTCATCGCCATGCTGCTCCCGGCCACTGGACGCTGGTCGAAACCTGCGCATGCGGTCCAAGCCGCGAAGCCCGCCACCAAAGGCGCGGTGGCCGTGCTGCTGTTCGTGTCGTTTCCCGCCTTTCTCTTCTTTGCCGGTTACGCGGCAAGCTGGGCCTATATCGAGCGCATCGGCGTGACGGCCGGCCTCACGCACAAGGAAGTCGGCACGGTGCTTTCCATCTCGCTCATTTCAGGATCGGCGGGTTCGATCGCGGCCTGGCTTCTGCGCATGCGCGTTGGCCGGTTGATCCCGACCTTCGTCACGTTGCTCTGCCAGTTGGCTTCGCTCGCCGTGTTGCTGTGGTTCCTGCACGGCCCGCTCTTCTACCTCGGCGCGCTCATGGTGTTCGTGTTCTTCGTCAACTTCCCCAATTCCTATCAGGTGGGATTGGCCGTTCACGCCGACACGACGGGCCGGGCCGCGGTTGTTTTCCTGCTGATGCTGAAGGCCGGCATCGCGGTGGCGCCGTATCTCGCCGCCACCTTTGTTCGCGGCGACGATTTCCACGGACCCATGATTCTAGGAGCGGTCCTCTACACGCTGAGTTTCCTGAATTTCTGGGCGGCGGAAATGCGGACGCGGCGCCGCGCCGCGCAGGCAGCTTGATGGTGGCGCGCGTGGAAAGACCGCAACCGAACATCTTCCTGATCGACAACATGGTGTTCGTTCCGGGCGGAACGTTTCGCATGGGCTCCGACCGGCACTATCCGGAAGAGGCGCCTGCGCATCGTGTGGCGGTGGATGGTTTCTGGATCGACCGGACACCCGTCACCAACGCGCAATTCGGCGCTTTCGTGGCGGCGACGGGCTATGTGACAAGCGCCGAGCGCGTTCCGCTCGCCGCGGATTATCCCGGAACGCCGCCGGAGATGCTGCAGCCTGCTTCGCTCGTTTTCGCGCAGCCCAAGGAATCCGCTTCGCTGCACGATTGGAGACGATGGTGGGTGCTTCGGTTCGGGGCGAGCTGGAAACATCCCTTTGGAAAGGACGACTCGCGCAGCGCGCAAAACGATCATCCGGTGGTTCATGTCGCTTACGAAGATGCGCAAGCCTATGCGGCCTGGGCCGGCAAGGATCTGCCCACGGAAGCCGAATGGGAATTCGCCGCGCGCGGCGGACTGGAAGGCGCCGACTTTGCCTGGGGCGACGAATTCATGCCGCAAGGGCGGTTCATGGCGAACACCTGGCAAGGGCGGTTTCCCGATTTCAACAGCGCAGCGGACGGTTTCGAACGCACCTCTCCCGTCGAAAGCTTTCCGCCCAACGGCTACGGCCTGTTCGACATGATCGGAAACGTCTGGGAATGGACTTCGGACTTCTACGCGCCGCGCCACACCTCCGACGCACACAAGAGCTGCTGCGTGCCGCGCAATCCGCGCAACGACAATATCGAGAATAGCTTCGACGGCCGCGTTTCAGGCAGCCGGATCGCCCGGCGCGTGTTGAAGGGCGGCTCGCACCTTTGCGCGCCGAATTATTGCCAGCGTTACCGGCCGGCCGCGCGGCAGGGTCATTCGGTGGACACGTCTGCCGGCCATATCGGCTTTCGCTGCGCCGTGCGCGCCATCCCGATGGTGCCGCGATGACAGGACGGCATTTTCGACACGAGGGGTTACGGGTGCCATGACAAGACAATTCGGGTCGGGGGCGGAAGCTTTGGTGCGCGCCCGCTACATGACGGCCTTCAACAGTTGCGTTCGGTCGCTGGGCGGCAACCCCGCTTCCATTCTCGATCTCGTGGGATTGCAAAGCCGCGACATCGAGGATCCGTCGCGGTGGATTTCCTTCAAGGCCTGCCTCAGAGCGCTGCAGCTTGCCTCGCGCACCCTCAACGAACCGGCGTTCGGCATCGAGCTTCAGCGTTCGCGCGATTTCAGTTTCCTGGGCCCGCTTCTCCTGATTGCGCAGCACTCCGAAAATCTCACGGCAGCGCTGCAGAATGTCAGCCGCTATCTCAGCATCCAGAACACAGGCTACCAGACGGCATTCGTCGTCGGCGCCGATACTTGCGTGCGGTCCTACGAAATGGCGCCGGAGCTCAGACTGATCGCCGACCAGTTCATCGAGGAATCGCTGCTGTCGACACGCAAGATGATCACTCTCATCACGGGCGATAACGTGCCCGTCGTGCGGTATTGCATGCGCCATCGCCCGTTGCGCAGCCACGAGGCTTATCTGAAGGATTATGGCGCGCCGGTTCTGTTCGAGCAGGAATTCGATGGCGTCGTCATCGAGCGCAAATTCGCCGATCGCGAAATTCCCAATCGCGATCCGAACATCCAGAAGTTCGTGCTGAACTATCTGCAAGAGCGTATCCTTCCGACATCGGGCGAAGTGATTTCCGCCACACGCAGCCTGCTTGAGGCTCTTGTCCCGATGGGGCAGGCCAAGATCGAAATCGTCGCCCAGCATCTGCATCTGCATCCGCGTACCCTTCAGCGCCGCCTGAGCGAGCACGGATGGCGTTTTTCCCAGTTGCTGGAAGAAAAAAGACGCATGATGGCGGAGCGTCTGTTGCGCGACGGCAATCTTCCCCTGTCAAATATCGCAAGTTATCTGGGCTATGCGGAACAGAGCGCGTTCAACCACGCCTTCGAGCGCTGGCACGGACAATCGCCCTCCAAATGGACGAAGCAGGCGACCAAGGGGCATGAGGCGCCGCGTGTCGCCGGATAGCAATATCTTGTCATCCGCAATCAATTAAGTCGCCGGACGATTTGGTACATGCGCTAACCGCCATTTTTCTGCACACCGGCGGAACTCAGCCAAATCGGAAACGCTCATGACCAACAGAAGCCGTAACGCCTTTCCCAAAGGTGGGGCGACCTGGGAAACGTTGCAGCGCGAAATGCGCGAACGTTGCGCCCACGATTTCGATTTCCGCCACGGACGTACGTCCATCTTCTTCTTTTATTCCGATCAGGAAACCTACGAGATCGGCAAGAAGGCGTATTTCGAACATTTCTCGGAGAACGCACTCGGCAACGGCCGGGCTTATCCGGGCCTCGGCGCGATGGAGCAGGATGTCCTCGACTACGGCCTGGATCTGCTTTCGGCGCCAGACAGCGCCAAGGGGGTGTTCACCACGGGCGGTACGGAAAGCATCTTCCTTTCGATGAAGGCTGCGCGCGAAGCCT
The DNA here is from genome assembly GCA_964612235.1 of uncultured Rhizobium sp. Classification (GTDB taxonomy): domain Bacteria; phylum Pseudomonadota; class Alphaproteobacteria; order Micropepsales; family Micropepsaceae; genus Rhizomicrobium. The sequence goes on along the minus strand of CAZTCU010000004.1, from coordinate 18,121 downwards.
ATCGCGCCAAGAAGCCGGGCAGCGAGGGCAAGCGGCTCAACATCGTCATGCCGGTCACCGGCCATCCCGCTTTCGACAAATCCGCCATTGTGATGGATGTCGATATCCGGCGTGCGCCGCTGGGCGAGAACCGCCGCGTCGATACCAAAGCGTTGGCCGATCTGATCGACGAAAACACGATGGCGATCGTGGGCTCCGCTCCGTGCTTTCCGCACGGCGTGATCGACCCGATTTCCGAACTCAGCAAGATCGCCCTCGAACGCGACGTCTGGCTTCACATCGATTCCTGCGTCGGCGGCTGGATTGCACCGTTCTTCAAGCGCATCGGCCGGAAGATTCCCGATTTCGATCTTTCGTTGCCCGGCGTGCGGTCGATCTCGGCCGATCTCCACAAATTCGGCTTCTGCCCGAAACCCGCGTCGACCGTGTTCTTCCGCAACGAGGAAGACATCGCGCGTTCGACGTTCCGGCTCGACGGCTGGACGAGCGGCGTCTACGTCACCGCCACGTTCTGCGGCACGCGGCCGGGGGCCGCTGTCGCAGCCGCTTGGTCTGTGCTCAATCACATGGGCAGGACGGGTTTCGAGGACGTTGCGCGCCGCATGGCCGCCATGGCCGACAAATATGTCGCCGGGATCGAAGCGATCGACGGACTCAAGATGATCGCAAAGCCCGACCTGACGGTGCTGAATTTCGGTTCGGACGACGTCGACATTTATGCCGTCGCGCAACTGATGAAGGACAAAGGCTGGTTTCCCGGCCTGACGCGCGAACCCAAAGGCATGCAAACGATGCTCTCCATGCAGCACGACCCGGTGAGCGACGATTATCTCCGCGATCTGCGGGCCAGCGTCGAGGCCGCGCGCACCGGAAAAACGCAAACCACGATCAAGGCGACTTACTGAGCGGTGTTCGACCCGGAAGGAAAGGGCCAGCAATGAGCATTCAACCCCCGGAACGGGAAATTCCCGTCGATTGGTCCACGGACGGTATCGTTGCCCGCCGCAATCGTTTTTTCGCGGCTTCGCAGCGGAAATTCGTGCCCTATGAAACGCCGCTGATCTTCCAGCGCGGCAGCTACCAGTATCTGTGGGACGAGAAGGGCCGCAAATACATCGATCTTCTGGGCATGAACCTTTGCATTTCGGTGGGCCATGCGCACCCGCGCGTGGTGGAGGCCGTGTGCAATCAAGTGGCCGAACTCACCCATTGCACGACGATGTTCTACCATCCCGCACCCGCGCATCTGGCGGAAGAACTGGCGGCCACCATGCCTGCCGGTCACGAATGGGTGGTGCATTTCACCAACAGCGGCAGCGAGGCGATCGATCTCGCGCTCGTCATGGCGCGCAGCTACACCGGCAACACCGATATGCTGTCCCTGCGCACCAGCTATCACGGCCCCACCATCGGCGCGCAGTCGCTCACCGGCATCGCGGGCTTCCGCCATCCCAATTCGCAACTGGGCGGCGTCGCCTTTGTGCCCGAGCCCAATCAATATCGCGGAGTCTTCGGCGAAGGCGTCGAACCTTATCTCGACGAAATCGACCGCACGATTGGCGCCTCCACCACCGGCCGTCTTGCCGGAATGATCATCGAGCCGTTGCAGGGTTATGGCGGGGTCGTCGCCATGCCGCCGGGCTATATCGCTGGCGCGTTCGAGCGTGTGCGCGCGGCGGGCGGGCTCGGCATCATCGACGAAGTGCAATCGGGTTTCGCCCGCACCGGCGACAATTACTGGGCGTTTGAGGCCGACGGCGTCGTCCCCGATATCGTCGTGATGGCCAAAGGCATCGGCAACGGCATTCCTCTGGCCGCCGTCGTCGCCAGGCGCCATATCGCCGAAAGCATGGCCGACAAATTTCTGTTCCACACCTATGGCGCCAATCCCGTGGCTTGCGCCGCGGGTCGTGCGGTGTTGAGGATCATCCGCGAGGAACGGCTGCAGGAAAACGCAAAAAAAGTCGGAGCGGCCCTGAAGTCGCGGTTCGAAGAGCTGCAGCGGAAATACCCCGTGATCGGCGACGTTCGCGGCCGCGGGCTTATGATGGCGATCGAACTGGTCAAGGATCGCGCAACCAAGGAGCCCGCTCCGGAGGTCACCGCGAAAGTCTTCGAAGAAACACGGCGTCAAGGAATTGTGGTCAGCAAGTCCGGTCCCAACCGCAGCATCCTGCGTATGGTGCCGCCGTTGTGCCTTTCGATGGAAGATGTCGCTCCCGTGGCCGATGCCATGGACAAGAGTTTTGCCGTCGCACTTGGCTGAACGGATTTCACACTTGCATTCGGCAGCGAATGCGACGTGAATTCGGTTCGGGGCGCACCGTTCGAAAAAGGGGAGAACCTCATGGCAGGGGATAGTTCGCGAACGCGAGCGGGACGCGAGACGTCAGCGGACGGCTCCCAGCCACGGCGGCGCGACATCATCCTGGGCGCGGCGGCGGCCACCGCATCGCTTTCGGTGTCGCTTCCCGCCTCGGCCGAAACAAAGCCTTTGCGGCAGGGCGCGAAGGGGCGGCCCAATATCGTCTTCATGTTGGTCGACAATATGGGGTACGGCGATCTCAGCTGTTACGCCGGTCCCATCCGCGGCGTAACCACGCCGCGCATCGACAAGCTGGCGCGCGAAGGTATCCAGCTCACCAATTTCAACGTCGAACCGGAATGCACGCCGTCGCGTTCCGCATTGATGACGGGGCGCATGCCGATCCGCAGCGGCACCTCATCGGTCGTGATGACGGGCGGCAAGGATGGGTTGGCGCAATGGGAATACACCATCGCCGAGTTGTTGTCGGACGCGGGCTACGCCACGGCGCACTACGGAAAATGGCATCTCGGTTCGAATGAAGGCCGTTTCCCGACCGATCAGGGTTTCGACGAATGGTATGGCATCCCGCGCAGCACGGGCGAGACGATGTGGCTCGACCAGCCGGGCTACGATCCCACGATCTATACGCCGGAGCCGGTTCTGGAAGGTGTAAAGGGCGAGAAAAGCAAATTCGTGCGCAACTACGACACGCATTTCCGCCCGCTCATCGACCGGGAGATCGCCAATCGCTCGGTCGCCTATATCGGGAAGCAGGCGAAGGCCGGCAAGCCGTTCTTCCTCTACATTCCGTTCACCCATCCCCATGAGCCGCCGCTGGCGCATCCGGACTTCCAGGATCCGAAGCGCACGCAATACCAAAACGTGCTGGCTGAAATCGATCACAATGCGGGCATGGTGCTGGACGCCATCGACGAAGCGGGCATTCGCGACAACACCATCGTGGTGTTTGCGAGCGACAACGGCCCGCAGACCATGTTCGGCCGCGACATCGATTTCGGCGCGCAGTCGGATTCGGGCCCCTTCCGCAACGAATTCCCGAGCGCTTGGGAGGGCGCGATCCGCACCGCTGGCATCGTGCGCTGGCCCGGTCGCACGCAAGCGGGCCGCGTGAGCAACGAGATCGTTTCGATCCTGGATTTCTATCGGACGCTTGCCATCGCCGCGGGCGCTGCGAACCGCATTCCCACGGACCGCGCCATCGATTCTATCGACCTCACGAATTTCCTGTTCGGCAATGCGGAGAAATCGCCGCGCGATCATGTGTTGTTCTTCTACAGAGACGATCTGATGGCGATCAAATGGCGCAACTACAAGATGCATCTGTTGGTGCGCGATCCCGCAACCGGACCGGTTGTGGTGCCGGGGCAGGGAGAGGTGCACGGGTTCAAGAAAGAACTCAATTATCCCTGGTTGTTCAACGTCGACAACGATCCGAAAGAATTGTGGGATATCGGTTCGTCCAACGGCTGGGTCAATCGTGCGTTCGCCGCGATCCAGCGGGATTACGCAGCAAGCCTGGCGCGTTTTCCAAACATCAAGCCGGGCGCCGAACGTCCAGGCTGACCGTTCGGCACACTTGATTGCCGACTTTCGTCCTGTCGCGACTAGTCAAAAGGATGGCGTGGCCTAGCAAGTTCGCGCCCGTTGCCTTTGTTACCGTCTGTCGAACAGGGAGCCGCTCGATGTCTGATTTGAGCTTCGTTCAGGTTCGATCATACCTCGGGGGTATGGCTCCGGGCATAAATCAGCATTTCCCGTATGGGGAGTTGATACTTAGGATTCCGGCAGTAGGTGAGAGAGCGCAGGGGCATCCGTTCGATTTGATGAGGGGGAATTGTGACGCGCGGGTGAAACCAAGCGCACATTCGCACGGACCGACCCGGCACGATAGCGAACCTACCAAAAAGCCTCTTCAAGGGGCGCGCCCGAATCCGGCTGGTCACTTCGGATGAAGGTATTAAAGCAGGGGAAGAACGCATGATCACCAAGGTTCGCACATCACTTTCGCTTTCAAAAATGCTGTTGGCCTGTGCCTCGGTTGCAGGTCTTTCAGTGGGCATGAACACGACACCGGCCTTCGCGCAATCGGACACGGGTGCGGACGGAATCGAAACGGTTGTCGTGACGGCGGAGAAGCGTCAGCAGAACATTCAATCCGTCGGCATGTCGATCTCCGCCTTCAGCGGCGACATGCTCGAACAGAACAACATTTCGTCGGTTGCCGAATTGTCGTCCTATGTTCCGGGCCTGCAGATCACGCAGGCGAACAACAACCGCAATTCGCAGATCATCATCCGCAACGTCGGGACCTCCGGCACCAATCCGGGCACGGAGCCCGATGTGGGCGTGTTCCTTGACGGCGTGTTTATCCCCGTCGCTGGGCCCATTTACAGCGAGGTGACCGACATCTCGACGGTCGAAGTCCTGCGCGGCCCGCAAGGCACGCTTTATGGCCGGAACACGCCGGTCGGCGCGGTCAATGTCACCACGCGGGCGCCCACGCAGCAGACGGAAGGCATGATCGACCTGCAGTTCGGCAATTACGGGCAGGCGCGCGCGACCGGCTATTTCGGCGGCGGCATCAGCGATGATCTCGCGGGCCGCATGTCGTTCTGGACCGACCGGAACAGCGGATATCTGCTGAACATTTACAACGACGAACGCGTGATGAAGCGCGATCAGTTCGGCGGCAGGGGACGTCTGCGTTGGACGCCCGATGCCGATACCACCGTCGATTTCATCGGCTATTACGGGCAGATCGATGCCGAGAACAATTCCGGTATGCAGATCGATCCGCTGGGGCCGGGCGGCATCGTCTTCGGCTACAATCCGACGCCCACGAGCTTCGACACGTCTCCTTTCATCATATCGCAAAAGGCGGCAAATCCGAATCATCCCTATGTGGTGACCGGAAAGTGGGAAGTGAATTCCGCCTCGGGCGCGCCCGAAACGACGGCGACATGGGGTGCCTCGGTCTCCGTGAACCGCAACATCCCGATGCTGGATGCGACGCTGGTCGATATCCTCGCGTACAACTCCTATACGGACAACGCGCCAAACCAGGGCGGCGGCAGCCTGCCGCTCGCCATCGTGGACAACCTGCAGCGCACGCTGGTCGGTTCGACCAGCAACGAACTGCGGCTGGTCTCGAACGGCAAGCATTTCATCGATTATGTCGCCGGTCTGTACCTGTTCCACGACGATCTGGCGTATCACATCAATCTCACCATCGGTGAAGGCGCGACCCGCAACTGGCCGGCAAACACCGGCGGCGGCGGATTGATGCACATCGGCGATACCAACAGCGTCAATTATGCGCAGCACACCAACTCGGCTGCCGGATACGGCCAGGTCACGCTCAACATCACCGACGACCTCAGGGCAATCGGCGGCTTGCGTTACAGCTACGACGCGAAGGGTTCGACCATCGAAGCCACACTTTCCAACATTGCCGGCAACACCGTCTCCGGCCCCGCGATGCAGCAATATGCGCCCGGTGCGCTGGCCGGCTCGATCTCCAGCAACAGCCTGACATACATGTATGGCGGCCAGTACGACATCCTGCCGGACGTGATGGGCTATTTCACCATCAGCACCGGTTTCAAGGACGGCGGCTTCAACTCGCGTTCGGCAACAGCGACGCCCTTTGCATTCAACCCCGAAACCTCGTCGAACTATGAAATCGGCGCCA
>CAZTCU010000004.1:8520-12001 GCA_964612235.1 uncultured Rhizobium sp. | reverse complement strand
GCGACGCCCTTTGCATTCAACCCCGAAACCTCGTCGAACTATGAAATCGGCGCCAAGACCGCATGGTTCGATAACAAGGTGGTGCTGAACCTCGATTTCTATCACATGCTTGTGCACGGCTATCAGCAGTCGACCCTGCTGCCGACCGGTGTCGGGTTCGTCATCAGCAACGCGGGTAACTTCCGTACCAACGGTGTCGAGGTGGACCTGCAAGCCAAGCCTATCGATCCGCTGACTCTGACGGGCGGTTTGGGTTACGCGGACAGCGTCATCACCAGCGGCGACGATCGCGCCCAGTGCGATATGTCCTATCCCTACGCGGGGTCCAATCCGCCGCCAAGTTCCGGCCCGTTCACCGACGCCACGCACAAATATTGCAACTTCAACGGCAAAGTTCTGCCGATGGCGCCGAAATGGCAGTGGAATGTCGGCGCACGGTTCGAACAACGCTGGCAGGAAAGCTCGGTCAACTGGTTTGCCCAGGCCAACGTCAGCGGCGTCAGCGGACAATATCTCGACGCCTTGCTCGATCCGCGTGCCTGGCAGGAAAGCTACGCGCTGTTCAACGCATCGGTCGGCGTCGAACCGGATAGCGGCAAGTGGCGCCTGTCGGTGTGGGGTAAGAACATCGGCGACAAGAAATACTTCGTGGCGGCGGCGGCCCAAACACAGGCGGCCAATGTCAGTGCGGGAGGAACGAAAGCGATCAACGGCTATGTCGGCTGGCCCGGCATTCCGCGGACCTTCGGTATAGAGGCAAGTTACTGGTTCTAAGCTTTCGGGAGCCGGCCGGGGCGGCTGTACGGCAGCCGTTCCGGTTCGTTTCTTTTCCCGAAGCAGTCCTCCTGTGCAATGAAAAAGACAGGAGCGTAAAAAAATGCTCCGCTGGCGGGTGACAGGAGAGGGTGGTGCATGAGCGACACACAACCGGGGCGTCTGGGCTGGCTGATCGTCGCCATGTTGTTCACCTTCATGCTGCTGAATTTTGCCAGCAAGGTGGTTTTGGGACTGGCCGCCGTTCCCATCATGCGGGAAATGCACCTCACGCACGAACAATTCGGAACGCTCTCGGCAAGTTTCTTCTATCTGTTTTCGCTTTCCTGTCTCGTGGTTGGCTTCATGGTCAACCGGATCCGCACCACGCTCGTCATCGGCGCGATGAGTTTTCTGTGGTCGATCTGCCAATTGCTGGCGATCGGCAACATCGGTTACGGCTTCCTGTTGTTTACGCGCGTCGCACTCGGTGCCGGCGAAGGGCCGGCTTTTCCGGTGGGCCTTCACGCCGTCTATAAGTGGTTTCCCAGCGACCGGCGCACGCTTCCCGCCGCTATCATCTCGCAAGGTTCGAGCGTCGGCGTCGTGATGGCCTTGCCGCTTCTCAACATCCTCGTCGTCAATCTCTCCTGGCATTGGGCGTTTGGCGTCATCGGATTGCTCACGCTCGTCTGGACGGCTGCATGGCTTCTCATTGGCAGGGAAGGGCCGCTTGAAGATCGCCAGGCGGAAGGCGCGCAAGGCTTGCAACGTGTTCCCTATCGCAAGCTTCTGCTCAATCCCACCTTGCTGGCCGCCTGGCTGTGCGGTTTCGGCGGCTATTGGGGCGTGGCCCTGCTCGTCTCCTGGTTCACGCCCTACATCGTGGAGGGCCTCGGCTTCTCGCAGCGCGAGGCGGGCTTCATGAGCACCGCGCCCTGGGCCGCCTCGATCTTTATCGCCATCATTTGCAGCATGATATCGGAACGTCTGGTCAAGCGCGGCGTGTCGCGAAGGCTCGCGCTCGGCGTTTTCGGCGGCGGCATGGTTGCGATGGGTGGGGCCGCGCTCATCGTCGCGCCGCTCATAGACGCGCCGCTCCTCGCTTTCGCGCTGGTCGTGCTCGGGCTCTCCCTGCCGTCCGTGATCTATGCCATGCAGCCCGCGATTGCGGCCGAACTCGTTCCCGTATCGCAGCGCGGAGCGATCCTCGCCATCGGCACCGCCATCTGGTCGACCTCCGGCATGATCGCTCCCGTGGTGATGGGCAAGCTCATCGACATCGGACATGCCTCGGCACAGGGCTACGAACAGGGCTTCGTCGTGGCCGGCGTGATCGCGCTCGTTGCGGGCACCGTCGGAGCCTTCTTCATCAATCCGGAAAAAGCGGCAGCGCAGTTGAAGAACCGCATGAACGACAACATCGAAAGCGGCCGCCCCCGCGTCGTTCCCCTCGTATCGGGTGGCCGCAACGCATGAGCGGCCGCGTCGAGGGCAAGATCGCATTGATCACCGGCGGCGCGCAGGGCCTTGGCGCTGCCACTGCGCGCATGTTCGCGCAGCAAGGCGCGCGGGTGGCGATCACGGACATCAACGGCGACGGCGCAAGGTTGATCGCATCCGAACTCAATGCGCAACATCCCGGCTGCGCGATAGCGATCGCCCATGACGTGACCGATGAGGAGCAATGGCGCCGCGCCGTCGGCGAGACCGAAAGCGCATTCGGCGGGTTGCATGTCCTCGTCAACAACGCCGGTATCAGCCTTGTCCGCTCGGTGGAGGATTTGAGCCTTGAGGACTGGCGGCGGGTGCACGCAATCGATCTCGATGGCGTATTCCTCGGCTGCAAGACCGCCATCGCTCCCATGGCAAAGACCGTCGAAGCCACCGGCCTTGGCGGTTCCATCGTCAATATCTCGTCGATCGCCGGCATCATCGCCGGGCACAACATGGCCGCGTACAATTCGGCCAAGGCGGCCGTCGGGCATCTTTCGAAGTCCGTTGCGCTGCATTGCGCGCGCAAAGGCTATGGCATCCGTTCGAATTCGGTGCATCCCGTGTTTGTGGACACGCCGATCCTGGCGCCCCATGTGCAACGCCACGGCGGCAAGGACGCCGCTTACGCCAAGCTCGGCAGCCAGGTCCCGCTCGGGCGCATCGCGGAGCCCGACGACGTGGCTTATGCGGTTCTCTATCTCGCTTCCGACGAGTCGAAATTCGTCACCGGAGCGGAACTGAAAGTCGATGGGGGTATATCGGCGATGTGAAGCGGCGCTTTCGCGTTCCGCTCCGCAACGATTTCAGGAACGAAAGAATGCAAACAGGTCTCAGGGAACAACGGCAATGAAAATTCGAAGCCTCGCAAGCGCGGCGATCCTCATGGTCGTGAGCGGCCCCATGGCGCAAGCCGCCGAAACGCCCACGCCACCGGGCAAGACGTACAAAAGCGAAATCCCCGCGGACAAGCGCCGCGCCTTCTTCGGCGAACTGCACCTGCACACGGGGCAATCTTTCGATGCCTGGACCTTCGGTTCGAAGGTCACGCCCGATCAGGCCTACAAATTCGGCCGCGGTGAAACGGTGATGGTGCCTGCGTCACAGGTCAACGCCGAGCAGGGCCTCAAGGAAGATCACGATGTTCCGGCAAAGCGCGCCTGGCCGCTCGATTTCATGGCGGTCACCGACCACTCCGAATTTATGGGCGTCCTCAACCAGCTCGACGATCCGA
>CAZTCU010000004.1:0-8420 GCA_964612235.1 uncultured Rhizobium sp. | reverse complement strand
CGGCGTGGTCGGCGGCAGCGACATCCACAACGGCCTCTCCGTGTCCGACGAAAGCGGCTTCGCCAGCGAGATTTCGGGGCTCGATCCCAACACCATGCTGCCCAAGGGCGACACCGCGAAACGCGATCTCGGCATCATCAAGGTGCCCGCGCGACTCGATTGGAATCACGTTCTCAACCATGCGCCGCCAACCATGGAGCGCCCGCTGATCTTCAGCTCTGCCGGCATCACCGGCGTCTGGTCGGAAGAGAACACCCGCAATTCGATCTTCGCGGCGCTGAAACGCAAGGAGACTTTCGCAACCTCGGGCACGCGCATTCGCGTGCGCATGTTCGCGGGCTGGGGCTACAAGCCCGGCCTGATGGCGCATTCCGATTGGGTAAAAACGGCCTATCGCGACGGTGTGCCCATGGGCGCCGATCTTCCCGCGCGCGCAAGACGCACCGCGCCGCGCTTCCTGCTTGAAGCCATGAAAGATCCGGATGGCGCAAACCTCGACCGCATCCAGGTCATCAAGGTCTGGCTCGAAGGCAAGGACTACAAGGAAAAAGTGTTCGACGTGGTGTTGTCGGGCGGGCGCAAGGACGATCCGAAAACCGGTCGCGCACCGGCCGTCGGCAACACGGTGGATCTCAAAACGGGCGCTTACACCAACACCATCGGCGCACCGACCTTGAGCGCGGAATGGAAAGACCCGGAATTCGATCCGGCGAAGCCCGCCGTCTACTACGCGCGCGTCCTGGAAATTCCCACACCGCGCTGGAGCACGCTGCTTGCCATCAAGAACGATTTGCCGATCCCGGACGAAGCACCGGCGACGCTTCAGGAACGCGCCTGGACATCGCCGGTCTGGTACACGCCCGCCCGCTCTCTTTAACTGAAAGGTACAAAAAATATGTCTGAGTTCGATATCGCGGGCAAATCCGTTCTCATCACGGGCGGATGCGGCGGGATTGGAATGGGAATCGCCGAGGCATTCGCGCGGCTCGGCAAGGATGTCGTTCTTGCCGACCGCAACACCGCACCCGCCGACGAGCTGTGCAGGCAATATGCGAATGTGCGTTGCATCGGCGTCGATCTGGGCAATTTCGTCGACATAGACGACAAGCTGAAACCGCTTCTGACCGGCGACGGCGCTCCGGACATCCTCGTGAACGGCGTCGGCTATTCGCCGAAATACGCACCCTCGGGCGAACGCTGGACGGCCTGGACCATGCCGCTGGACCACTGGCGCGAAGTGCTCACCGTCGATCTCGATTCGATTTTTTATACAAGCGCGCTTGCGATACCCAAGATGATCGAGCGCGGCTATGGCCGCATCATCAACATCGCTTCCATGGTTTCGCGCACCAGCGGCGGCGGCGTGGCGCCGGTGCATTACGTCACCGCAAAGACTGCTCTGCTGGGTTTGACCCGCGCAACCGCGCAGGACGCAGGCAGATACGGCATCACCGTGAACGCAATCAATCCCGGGCGCATCGATACGCCGATGATCCGCGATGTGCCCGACAAGGTGAACGAGTCGATTGCGCGTTCCATTCCGCTCAAGCGGTTGGGCACGCCGCAGGATGTGGCTGGATCGGCCCTCTTTCTTGCCTCGCGGCTTGCCGATTACCTTACCGGCGTCGTCATCGAAGTGAATGGAGGCATGTATATGGCGTAAGCCGACCGACTGGCGAATTGAGCTTTCTCAAGCCGTCATGCCTTTTCCACATGACGCTCTGGACGATAAAGCATTTTACCCAATCCGACGAAAAGCCAATTCTTCCGGGTCATAAGCGTCGCTCGTGGTGCAGAAGGGCGGACGGATATTTGTCATCGCTGGGGAACATTCCAATATGAAGTTGAAAGGCGCGGACGCCTTTGTACGCATACTCAAAGGTTTCGGAGTCACCGATATTTTCGGGATCCCGGGGGATAGTCTCGGCTTCTACGATGCGCTCTATCGCGACGGCGGTATCCGCCACATTCTTGTACGGCACGAGCAAGGTGCGGCCCATATGGCGGACGGCTATGCGCGGGTTTCCGGCCGTGTCGGTGTGTGCGATGCGTCGTCGGGCCCGGGCGTCACCAATCTCGTCACCGGCCTTGCAACGGCAAATGCCGATTCCGTTCCGGTCATCGCCATTGCCACCACTTCCGCCAACAAGATTCGCCTGCGCGGCAACTTCCAGGAACTCGATCAGCCTTCGCTGCTCGAGTCCGTGACCAAGGCCGTGATCGAGATCGACCAGCCGGAGCGGATTCCGGAGCTGGTCAAACGCGCTTTCCGCGTGGCCACCACGGGGCGCCCCGGCCCGGTCGTGCTCAACTTCCCGCTCGATGTCTTTTTCCGCAGCGCCGAATACGAAGAGAGCGACTTTGTTTGCGACGCCGCCTTTGGGCGCTTTCCCGCGTTGCGCGTTCGGTCGCGCCGCGAAGATGTGACCCATGTTCTGGAAGCTGTGCGGGCCGCGAAAAAGCCGGTGATCTGGTGCGGCGGCGGCGCGGTGATGTCCGGCGCCAGCGCGGAGATCGAAGCCTTCGCGGAACTCACCGGTATTCCCGTCACCACCACCTATATGGGCAAAGGTTCGATTGCCGAAACCCATCCGCTGAGCCTCGGCCCTGCGGGACAGCTTGGCCGTCCGGTGACCAATCAATATCTCGCCGATGTCGATCTGGTTCTTGCCATCGGTTCGCGCTTCACCAATGTCGATACCGCGAATTGGACGGTGCCGAAACGCGGCGTGCCGATGATCCAAATCGACATAGATCCGACGGAGATCGGCAAGAACTACGACGTGTCTCACTCGATCTGGAGCGATGCCAAGCTCTTTCTGGAAGAATTGAACGCCGCTGCGCGCGAGCTGCGCTGGGATGGTCCGCGCGCCGACAATGCCGTCTCCGCGATTCGCAGCACCTGGCTTGCCGAGCGCGGTATCGCCAGCCCCCAATCCGAGCCGATGGATGACGAGCCGGTTCATCCGCTGCAGGTCATCCGGGCCCTGCGCGAAGCAATGGCGCCGGAAGACACGCTGATCTGCGATTCCGGGTTCAACCAGATCTGGGGCGGTCAATATTTCGAAGTGCAGCGTCCGGGCCGCCACTATGTCGGTCCGCGCGGCATGGGCACGATGGGCTTCGCATTTCCGGCGGCGATCGGCGCCAAAGTGGCGAGGCCCGACGGCAAATTTGTAGCGCTCGCCGGCGACGGTGGATTCATCATGCTCCTGCAGGAACTGGAAACGACGTTGCGCATAAAAGCGCCGGTCGTGATCTGCGTCCTGAACAACAGCAATCTTGAATATTGCAAGCAGGCGCAGCGCGGGCTCATGGGCGGGCGGTTCATCTCCACCGATTTCACCGAGAGCAACTACAGCGAAATCGCGAAGGCGTTCGGCTGCCGCGGCACGCGCGTCACCAGAAGTTCGCAACTGGCTGCGGCCATTCGCGAGGCGCTCGACTCGACGGTGACGACGGTGATCGACGTCGTCACACCGGAATCGGCGAAGCCCGACGGCGTGGCATTTTAGGGGAATGACGGTATCGTGAGAACCGAGTGCCCGAAAACCCGCTATTGCGCCGCACGGCACGAAGTCTTCGCACACGACGCCGCTGCGGAGATTGCGCCCGCCGCTGTGAAACAAAAGGACGCTTTCTTGTCCGCTGCTTGATCCATCGCATGGGAGGATAATGTGTTCAGGGTCCGCGATCTTCTACTAAGCACCGTTCTCGTCGCTCTGAGCGTTGCGCCCACGGCCGCGCAGGAAACGCCCACGCCCCCAGGCCGGGCTTATCACAACACCCTTCCGCCCGATCAGCGGCGCGCATTCTTCGGCGAATTGCATCTGCATACGGGGCTTTCGTTCGATGCCTGGGCGCGCGGCTCAAAGATATTGCCCGACGAAGCTTACAGGTTCGGAAAAGGCGAAACCGTCGTCGTACCGGCGGACCAGCTCCAACGCGAGCAACATATTACCGCCGGCGGCGGGGTTAAGGCTCGCCGCGCCTGGCCGCTCGATTTCATGGCGGTCACGGATCATTCCGAGTGGATGGGTGTCTTCAATCAGCTCGACGATCCCAACAGCGAACTTTCGAAATCGGATATCGGCAAGTCGATCGTCAAAGATCCCCGCAACGGCTTCAATCTCGTTGCCGGATCGGGCGATCCCGAGACGGCAGCGCCCCAGATCCATCCGCAAGGGGCAATCCGCAGCGCCTGGGAAATGGTGGTGAAGGCTGCGAACGACAATTACGCGCCCGGCAAGTTCACCACATTCGTCGCCTACGAATGGTCTTCGATGGCGCAGGGACGCTACAACCTGCATCGCAACGTCATCTTCAATTCCGATCACGCGCCGCAGCCGTTCACATCCAACGATTCCGACAAGCCCGAAGATTTGTGGTCATATCTGGAAAAGGTACGCAGCGGCGGCATCGACGTGATTGCCATTCCCCACAACGGCAATGCGTCCGGCGGGCTGATGTACGATTGGAACGATTCCAATGGCCGGCCTATCGACGAACAATATGCGCAGCGTCGCGCGACCAACGAGCCGCTGACGGAAATCGTCCAGACGAAAGGTCAGTCGGATACGATACCGGAGCTTTCTCCGAACGATGAATTCGCCAATTTCGAAATATTCGACCATCTGCTTATCCGGCCGGGCATCAAGAGCAATCCGAACGGCAGCTATATCCGCCAGGCGTTCGGACGCGGGCTCGTGATCCAGCAAAAGGTCGGCGTCAATCCTTTCAAATATGGCCTTGTGGGCGGCAGCGACATCCACAACGGACTGAGCACGTCCGACGAAAGCGGCATGAACGGCGGGCCTTTCGGTATCGATCCGCAGACCATGTCGTCCGCAGGCAAAACGGCAAAAGTCAGACTCAACATCGTCCGGGTGCCCGCGCAACAGGACGTTGACGCGCAGCTGCACGGCGCACCGCCGACGATGGAGAATTTCACCGAGCGCAGCTCCGGCGGCTTGACCGGCGTCTGGGCGGAAGAGAACACACGCAATTCGATCTTCGCCGCGTTGAAGCGCAAGGAGACTTTCGCGACATCGGGAACACGCATACGTTTGCGCATGTTCGCGGGATGGAATTTCAAGCCGCGCATGCTCGACAAGCAGGGTTGGGTGGCCAAGGCCTATGCGATGGGCGTGCCCATGGGCAGCGACCTGTCCGCCCGGCCTGCACACGCCGCAAATCCGAAATTCATCCTGGAAGCGGTCAAAGACCCTGACGGCGCCAATCTCGATCGCATCCAGATCATCAAGGTCTGGCTGGACGGGAACGGGTACAAGGAAAAAATCTTCAACGTCGCACTATCCGACGGCCGCAAACCCGATTCGCGGACGGGGCAGGCGCCGGCCGTTTCGAACACCGTCGACCTGAAAACCGGCAAGTACACGAACTCCGCCGGCGCCGCATTGCTGACGACCGTCTGGGCGGACCCGGAATTCGATGCCCGAAAACCTGCCGTCTACTACGCGCGCGTGTTCGAGATTCCCACGCCGCGCTGGACGACGCTGCTCGCGATCAGGAACAATCTTCCACTCCCGACCGATGTGCCCGCGACGATCCAGGAGCGCGCGTGGACCTCGCCTGTCTGGTACACGCCCGCGGCAGCCGCGAACTGAAGGGGCGTTTGCCGGATCAGTAGTCGTTCGCCCGCCGTGACGTAGGGGTCCATGACGACGCGCGGTTCTGCGCTTCCGCCCAGCTTTGATCGTTCAGCGCGCCGTCGAGGCGCGATTGCAGCGCCGCCGGAAGGTCGGGCATGCCGATGGCCATGCGCGTGCCGTTCTCCTGATACAGCAGCGACCATTTCCCGGCTTCGACCGCGTCCTTCGGAACCCCGCTGCCGTCGAGATAGACGCCGACGAGGCTCGATTGCGCGTTCGGCAATCCGTCATTGGCCGCTTTCAGAATCCACTTGGCGCCTTCTCTTTGCTGGGCGTCGTCATGGGCCGACTTGCCCACGTCGATGAGGCAAAGGCCCAGATTGTAGTCCGCGATGTCGTCGCTGTCCGAAAGCCGCCGCAGGATCGGAATGGCCTCGTTGCACTTGCCCGCAAGGCGCAATTCCACCGCCTTTCCCTCCGGGTCGGGCGGAAGCTGCACCTGGTTCTCCGACGGATCGTGATCGCCGCCCGGATCGATGCTGCCGACATCGTCGCGCGGCGCGGCCGCGGCCAGCGACCCCAGGCACATCGCGACAGAAAAGACCGCCACCGCCAATTCCCGTCTCATTCCAGCTTCCCCTTCTGAACGCCTTATAATTGCAAGAAAATTGCGCAGCTGCCACCGCCGAGAATAGCCCGGCAAAATCTTTTGTGTCGCCACCCCCAAAGTTTTCGGTCCTGATTGTCTTATGGGCAGCCGCCCGTCCAGGGTTGGCCAGGGCAGGGGACGCGAGCCACGAATGGAGACCGGGGGCCAAAACACCGATCCGCTTCGTGCCGCCATGCCGGGGGTCGAAGACTGGTTCTTGCGCGAAATCTTTCCGCTGGAAGGATTGCTGATGCATTTCCTGCGCCTCAACTGGCGCAACAAGGCCGAACTCGAAGATCTCCGGCAGGAAGTTTACGTCCGCGTCTATGAGGCGGCGACCAAAGAACTTCCTGCCCAGCCCAAGGCTTTCCTTCTGCGCACCGCGCACAACCTTCTGGTCAATCGCGTCAAGCGCGAACAGATCGTGCCGATCGCGGCGGTGGGCGATCTCGACGAATTCGACGCCGCCATCGACGCGCCGGGCCCGGAGCGCAGCGTCATCGCGCGCGACATGCTGCGCCGTCTGCAGGCCGCACTCGACCGTCTGCCGCCGCGCTGCCGCGAAGTGGTGGTGCTGCGCCGTATCGAAGGTCTGTCGCGGCCCGAAATTGCCCTGCGCATGGGCATCAGCACCGACACCGTTTCCGAACATCTCGCCCACGGCATGTTCGTGCTGGCCGAACTTCTCTATGGCGAAAACGAATTGGGACGCAACACATGAGCGAACGCGCAACAGATGTTTCGCGCGAAGCCGCAACCTGGCTCGAACGCCGCGAACGCGAAGACTGGAGCGATGCCGACAACAGCGCGCTCGAAACCTGGCTTGCGCAATCGCCCGCGCACAAGCTCGCCTTCTGGCGGGTGAAAGGCGCCTGGTCGCAAACCGAACGCCTGAACGCATTGCGCCCCACAGCTGCGCAAAAGCCGGCTGTCGCGCCTTCACGCAAAACCGCCACCGTGTTGCGTTTCGCAGCCGCCGCCATAGCGGTGGCGGCGATCGGCGGCTTCGCGGCCAGCAGCATGCTCTCGGGCCCCGCTTACAAGACCTATTCCACCGGTGTCGGCGTGCGCGAGACCATCACGCTGCCCGACGGCTCGCAGATCGAACTCAACACCGACACCTCGGTGCGCGTCGCCGAAGCGGCGTTGCATCGCAATGTCGTGCTGGATCGCGGCGAAGCGTTCTTTCAGATCAAGCACGACGCGGCCCATCCCTTTGTCGTGACGGCGGGCAACAGCCGCGTCGTCGATCTCGGCACCAAGTTCACCGTGCGCACCGAAACGGACCGCGTGGAAGTTGCCCTTGTCGAAGGCCGCGCCCGCATCGAGCCGCTGGACGGCAACGCGCCCACGCGCATCGCAACATTGTCGCCGGGCGACGTCGCCGTGGCGGAGAAAGATTCGTTGCGCGTCAGCACGCTGCCCAAACGCGATCTCGCAGACGATCTCGGCTGGCGGCGCGGGGTGCTGATCTTCCGCCGCACCACGCTTGCGCAGGCCGCAAGCCAGTTCAACCGCTACAACGCGCACAAACTCATCGTGCCGGATGCAGCCGTCGCCGAACTCCAGCTCGGCGGCACCTTCCAGACCAACAATCCCGAACTCTTCGCGCGGGTGGCGCGCGACGTGCTCGGACTCAGGATCGAAAATCGCGGCGGCGAGACCGTGATTTCACGTTGAAGAGTCTCGCCAACCGCATCACGCCCGCGCACATCGCGAGGGAGCCCAAGGGGGGAATATGAAACGTCTCAACCGCCTAAAAACGCTGCTTCTGGCAGCCAGCGCCCTTGCCGTCGCAGGCGCGGCCTCAGCCGAGGAATTCAACATTCCCGCAGGCGATCTCGAAGCCGCGCTCAACGCCTATACGTCGCAGACCGGTGTGCAGCTTCTCTACGCCGCGCGCAACGTGAAAGGCGCACGCACCTCGGGCGTCACCGGCCAGATGCCCGCCGATACGGCATTGTCCAATATTCTCAGGGGCACCGGTTTCACCATCCACCGCGAATCCAACGCCATCGCCATCATCCGCGGCGCCTCTTCCGACAATGAAGCGGCGCAGGTCAGCGCCATCCTGCTTGCCCAGGCCACGCCATCGGCGCGCGCTGCGGTGGAAACCGTGACGGTCACCTCGTCGAAGCTGGGCGGCGCGGACGTTCAGA
>CAZTCU010000003.1:0-32264 GCA_964612235.1 uncultured Rhizobium sp. | reverse complement strand
GCCCACCGCGAAATTCTCGATGTCGATGGAGGAGATCCATTCGCCGCCGGATTTGATCACGTCCTTGGCGCGGTCGGTGATGGTCATATAGCCCTGCGGGCAGAGCGTTGCCACGTCGCCGGTGTCGAACCATCCGTCGTGATCGAAGGCGGCCTTGCCCTCCCCGCCCATGTAACCTTTGGCGATGGCCGGGCCGCGCACTTTCAACCGGCCGAACGCTTTTCCGTCGCGCGGCAGTTCGCGGTTCTCGTCGTCGGTAATCTTCATCTCGACGCCGAAGGGCGCGTGGCCCTGCTTGCACTTGTAGTCGAGTTGCTTGTCGTAAGGCAGGTGCGCGATTGCATGCTTCATCGTGCCGAGCGTGCCGAGCGGACTCATCTCGGTCATGCCCCAGGCATGGACCACCTGCACGCCGTATTTCTTTTCGAAGGTCTCGATCATCGAACGCGGACACGCCGAGCCGCCGATTAGCACCATCTTGAGCGTGGAGAGCTTGAGATTGTTCTGTTCGAGATATTGCAGCAGCATCAGCCACACGGTCGGCACCGCCGCCGTCATGGTGACGCCCTCGCTTTCCAGCAATTCGTAGACCGAGGCGCCGTCGAGTTTCGGCCCCGGGAACACGACCTTGGCCCCCACCATCGGCGCTTCGAAGGTGATGGCCCAGGCATTGGCATGGAACATCGGCACCACCGGGAGCACGCAATCGGTGTTGGAGAGGCCGTGCGCATCCTTCTGCGCCACGATCAGCGCGTGCAGCACGTTGGAGCGGTGACTGTAGAGCACGCCTTTCGGATTGCCCGTCGTGCCCGAAGTGTAGCAAAGCCCGCAGGCCGTGTTCTCGTCGAATTCCTTCCATTTGAATTCGGGATCGGCGTCGGCGATGAAATCCTCATAGGCCATCAGCCCCGGCAGATCGACGTCGGGCAGGTGCGCGCGGTCGGTGAGCGCGATGTAGAATTTCACCTGCTTGAGCTGCGGGGCGATCTTCACCACGAGATCGGTGAAGGTGGTGTCGAAGAACAGCGCCTGGTCCTCGGCGTGGTTGGCGATATAGACGAGCTGGTCGGGGAAGAGCCGCGGGTTCAGCGTGTGATAGACCGCGCCGATCCCGGCGATGCCGTACCAGGTCTCCATGTGCCGGTGACCGTTCCAGGCCAGCGTCGCCACCCGGTCGCCGAACTTGATGCCGCGGCGCTCGAGCGCGTCGGCCACCTGCCGGGAGCGCCGGGCGATCTGGCGGTAATTGGTGCGGTGGATCGGCCCTTCCACCAGCCTTGTGACGACCTCCCGGTCGCCATGGTTCAGCGCCGCGTGGTCGATGATCTTGTGGACCAGCAACGGCCAGTCCTGCATCAGCCCTAACATAAGTGTTCCACCCCAGTGATTGCTCTGCCGCCATCATAGGAACGGCGGGGCCGGGCGGCAACGCGGCGTTGACGGACAGGAACCGGGGGGCGCTAAATCGGCCCCGCCCGGAAATCCGAAATTCCCGCAACCCGAAGGAATGCCATGCCCCTGACCAATTCCCAGATGCGCGACGTCAATTCCGTCCTGCATCCCTACACCAACCTCGTGAAGCTGCGCGAAACCGGCGCCACCGTGTTCGAGCGCGGCAAGGGCGTGCGCGTCTATGACGACACGGGCAAGGATTATATCGAGGCGATGGCGGGGCTGTGGTCGACCGCGCTCGGCTGGGGCGAGAACGCGCTGGCCGATGCCGCCGCCGAGCAGATGCGCAAACTCTCCTTCGGCCACCTGTTCGCGGGCAAAAGCCACGAGCCGGGCATCGCGCTGGCCGAGAAGCTGAAGGAGATCATGCCGTTCGCCGTGGGCAAGGTGTTCTTCGCGGCGTCGGGCTCCGAGGCCAACGACACGCAGATCAAGCTCTACTGGTATGCCGCCAATGCGCGCGGGCAGACGAAGAAAAAGAAGATCCTCTCGCGCCAGCGCGCCTATCACGGCGTGACCCTGGCGTCTGCGAGCCTTACCGGCCTGCCCGCCAACCACAAGAGCTTCGACCTGCCCTTCAACTTCGCGATCCATGCCGAGTGCCCGCATTATTATCGCGCTTCGGAAGCGGGCGAGAGCGAGGAGCAATTCTCCAAGCGCATGGCGCAGAACCTCGACGCGCTGATCGAACGCGAAGGGGCGGACACCATCGCCGCGATGATCGTCGAACCCGTGATGGGCGCGGGCGGCGCGATGGTGCCGCCGAAGGGCTATTTCGATGCGATCTGCCGGGTGCTGTCCAAGCACGCCATTCCGCTGATCGACGACGAAGTGATCACGGGCTTCGGGCGCACGGGCGAATGGTTCGGCTGCTCGACCTATGGCTTCGAGCCGGAGAGCATGTCCATCGCCAAGGCGTTGTCGTCATCGTACTTGCCGATTTCCGCCGTGGTCCTGTCGCCGGAGATGAGCGAGATCATCGAAGAAGAATCCGGCAGGATCGGCACGTTCGGGCATGGCTTTACTTATGGCGGGCATCCGGTGTCGTGCGCGGTGGCGATCAAGGCCATCGAGATCTATCAGGAGCGCGACATCGTTGGGCATGTGCGCCATGTGGCGCCAGTGTTCGCGCGGCGTTTGAAAAAACTTCTCGACCATCCGCTGGTGGGCGATGCCGACGGCGTGGGGCTGATCGGCGCGATCGAACTGGTGGCCGACAAGAAGGCGAAAACGGCGTTCGATCCCACGAAGACCGTGGCAGCCACCATCGGGCGGTTCTGCGAGGAAGAAGGTCTGATCGTGCGCCCGCTTCTGGGCGACCGCATCGCGTTTTGTCCGCCGCTCGTCATCACCGAAGCCGAGATCGACGAGTTGTTCGATCGTTTCGACCGCGCGATGGCTAGGGGGCTGGACTGGGTAAAGGGACAGGGCTTGCTCGCCGCCTGAGCGGTAGGAAAAAGTAGGAAATCCTGCTACCATCAAGCCAGCAGGAGATTCCGCCATGGGCAAAGTCGAAAAAATCAGCGTCTCGCTTCCCGCCGAAATGGTGAAAGCGGTGAACAAGGCCGTCGACAGCGGCAACTACGCCACCGTCAGCGAGGTCGTGCGCACGGCGTTGCGCATGTGGGAACAAGAGCGGGCGGAAAGCGATCGTCTCTATAAGCAGGCCGTCGAGACGTATGGCCTCGAACGGCTTCGGCAGATGGTGCAGGAGGGGATTGCATCACTCGACAGAGGTGAGGGTATCCCGCTTGAAGAGGTGCGTGCGAAGTTGACCGCACGGTACCGGACTATGGCCCAGAATAAGAATAAAAAACGTGCTTCGTGATACAGGTTGAATTTTCCCCACAGTCGTTGCGCGATCTACAGGAAATCGGTGACCGAATAGCTCTTGATCGTCCGATACGGGCAGAAACCTTCGTCAACGAATTGATCGACACGGCGGAAGCCATAGGATACCAACCCCACGCTTATCCGCCGCGCAGCGATCTCTCGCCCGGTTTGCGCGAGGCGATACACAAGCCTTATCTCGTCCTCTTTCGTACGACCGACAACCACGTCGAAATCGTGCGCATCGTCCATGGCGCACGCGACCTGAAGAATCTTTCCTTCAAGTAACAACCACCAGAAACATCATTGGATTCTGTGGAATTCGCGCGCTTCTGACGCGGGCGAAATCGGAACGTTCTTTGCTTTCGGGCCTTATCTAGTAAGGGCGGATTTGCGCGAGTCCTTCGATTTTGCGCGAGCCGCGATTTGTCATTCTTCTTTTCAGGAGTTGCGCGCAATGAGCAAATTCACACTGGCCTCCCTTCCGTGGGATGAATCGGCCCTCGAACCCGTCATCTCGGCCAAGACCATCGGTTTCCACTACGGCAAACACCACAAGGCCTATGTGGAGACGCTCAACAAGCTGGTGGTCGACACGAAATATGCCGACATGAAGTTGGAAGAGATCGTGCAAGCCACTGCCGACGCGAAGGACGGCTCGAAGGAAAAGACGATCTTCAACAATGCGGGCCAGGTTTGGAACCACGATTTCTACTGGCGCAGCCTCGCGCCGAAGCCCGGCAAGCCGTCGGGCGATCTCGCGAAAGCCATCGAACGCGATTTCGGCGACGCGGGTAAACTGATCGAACAACTCGCCGAAGCGGGAAAGACGCAATTCGGTTCGGGCTGGGCATGGCTGGTGTCGAAGGGCGGCAAGCTGTCGGTTGAAAAGACGGCCAATGCGATGAACCCGATGGCCAAGGGCACGAACTGCCTTCTGACGGTCGACGTGTGGGAACACGCCTATTATCTCGACTATCAGAACGCGCGCCCGAAATATCTCGAAGAGGTATTGGGCAAGATTCTTAACTGGAACTTCGCGTCCGAAAATCTCGACCGGGAAGACGAGCCCGTTCGCGCCGCTGCGTGATCCATGGGGCGCGCGCACGCCTTGAATAGTGCGGCGCGCGCCTTATGTTAATGGTACTATGAAAACCGTTCGCACCCTTCGCTCTTTGCTTCGCGCGAGCCGCCTCCACTCAGGCGACTAGCCCGGACGGCAGGCTTCGCCGCTGTTCCGGGACAAATCTCACCAAGATTCATTCGATGCAGCCACGGATTGCCAGCCTGAATAGCTGCGCCAATCCCGACGTGAGGTGCCGTCATGCTTCCAGCATTGCCGGAGGTTTTTATTCCAGTGTCCGAAAGGATGAAATTGACTGCGGTCGTCGAGCGCGCCAACCGCTGGGCGCATCCGGTTGCGTACTTTCTTCAGTCGGAGTTGCGGCGTGCCCGCTTTTGCAGCGTCGACGCCTTGCCGCCTGGGACGGTGGTTATGAACGGCTGGGTATCGTATTGCGTCGATTGGGAACAACCGCGCAATCTGAAACTCGTTTATCCGCGCGACTACACCGGCGCGGAAGAGCAATTGTCGCTGCTCTCTCCGCTGGGCGCCGCGCTCATCGGATTGCGCGCCGGCGATCGCATGCCGTTCCTCACACTCGACGAGACGTTTCGGCTCGTCACTGTGATGGACGCCAAACCGGATGCGCCGACCTTTGCCCATCGCGTTCACGATGGAAACGCCGCGAACGATACGGACGACCCGTTCGATTCCGGTCCACACGCCGCCTGAAAAGAGGAAGACATGAGCTATCAAGCCCAGTTGCCCGATATCGTTATTTCGGCGGAAGATCATCGCCGCCTGCAGAACATCGCCGAAGCGGCGATACAGACCCATTCCGATGTCGCGGAATATCTGCAGGAGGAGCTCGACCGCGCAACGGTCTGCAGCGCCGCTACCGATTGCGCGCCCGGCGTGAGAATGGGTTCTTACGTCGAGTTTCGTGACGACAAGACGGGCCGCGTCCGCAGCGTACAGCTTGCCTATCCGGCCGACGCCGATCCGTCGAACGGCAGAATATCGGTGCTGACGCCGATCGGCGCGGCATTGATCGGCCTTTCCGAAGGACAATCCATCGAATGGCAGACACGCAGCGGTGAGTGGAAGACACTGACAGTGTTGAAAGTGTCCGACCGCAAGAACGCGCTTGGCTATCTCGACGTCTAGCGTCGCTGGAAAAACCGCGACGTCATCACCATATCCATAGTGTCCGGCAGGCGCCGTCGGATGGCCCGTGCTCCTGCCGGATTCGCCGCGATTTTGCGGTCTGAAAAGGAGAACTGCCGTGCGCCGCCCCAACCATCTCAGCGTCCTGCCGCAGCAGATGTGGACCAACCGTTCCATCGCCGCCGTGATCGGCGTGGGGCTGATCCATCTGCTCTTCGTCTATGGATTGTTGAGCGGTCTGTCGATGCGCATCGTCCAGTCGCTGCCGAACATCGTCGACGTGCGCATTCTCGATATGGCTGAACCCCAGCCGGTGGATCTGCCGCCGCCGCCCATGCCGGATCTCGTACAGCCGCAGGTGGATTTCGTGCCGCCGCCGGAAATCCGCATCGCGACACCGCCGGCTGCCACACAGGCGATCACCGTCGAACAGAAGGTCGCGGAAACGCCGCGTAATGTCGCGTCGGCGACGGCACCTGGCAATTCCGTCGCGTCGTCGTTGCCCGCGCCGACGCCTGTCCGGAGCATAGAGGCCACGCACACCACGCCGCCTTATCCGCCTCTGTCGCGCAGGCTCGGTGAAGAAGGCATCGTGCAGTTGAAACTCGCCGTCGGAACCAACGGCAGGGTCGAGAGCGTCGTCATCGAGAGATCGAGCGGCAGCCAGCGTCTGGACGACGCGGCGCGCGAATGGGTGGCACATCACTGGCGCTACCATCCCGCCACGCGCGACGGCAAACCCGTTGCATCGCAGACGCAGGTGAAGGTCGTGTTCAACCTCAAGACCTCGCGGTGAAAGCAATCGTTCACGAATTCTAAAGCGCGGACCGGCAGAGTTCCCCACGGCAGATAGCCGTGGGGACATCATGGGGTCGGCGGGGTTCGGCAAGCGCAGCGCGGTTGCTCGGGTTGCCGTGCGTCCGGCTGTAACTCCGGCGAAGATAGCCGCACCCGTCGCGCCGCCTGCATGGTCCGCCATTTCCCAAAGCCGCATTCCGTTCGCTTCGCTTGGAATATTGGCGCTGCTTTCGCTTGTCTTCGTGATCGAGATGAATCACGCGCCGCCCGAAGCACCCGGCACGCCGTCGCTCGACACGCTGGTCGCGCTCGGCGGCATTGGGCGCGCGCTGGTGTTCGAACATGGGCAATGGTGGCGCATCTTCACCGCACCGTTGATGCACGGAAGCGTGTCGCATCTCGTTTCCAATGCCATCGGCCTGCTTCTGGCGGGCTGGCTGCTGGAAACGCTGATCGGGCGGGCGTGGTACACGGCGATCTTCGTTGTCGGCGCCGTCGCGGGTTCGATTGGATCGTTGCTGGGATCGGACGCCGTGGTATCCATCGGCGCGTCCGGCGCGATCATGGCGCTGCTTGCCGCCGTACTGGTGTGGTGCATTCCCTTCGAGGACCGCGCGCGCGGCAAGCGGCTTCGCCGCACGGCGGTGTGGATGTTCGTGACCGCGCTGCTTCCCGCCGCCGACGGTCATGTCGATCTTGGCGCGCATCTGGGCGGCGCGGTCGCCGGCGGAATCCTCGGATTCCTGTTGCAGATCTTCTGGCCCGAAACGGAAGAGCGGCCCGGCCACACGCAACTCGCCGCGTATATTTCGGCTGCGGGTCTTGCGCTGTCGGCGTTGTCCTTTGCGCTTACCGCCATGTTTCCCACGCCGAAAGTCGGACAGGAGATCCAGTTCAAGCTGATCCCGCCGTCCGAGATGCCGCATAGCACCGAGGAAGGGATCGAACGATCCGCCGATCTTGTGCGGCGCTTTCCCGACGATCCGCGCGGACATCTGCTGCACGCGATGTCCTATCTGCGCCTGCGCCAGATCACCGACGCACAATCCGAAATCCGCATCGCGATGGCCAGGAGCGATCAGCCGGGTATCCGCGATCTTCCCGATTTCCGCATTTCATTGCGCTTGATGTTGGCCGTCACCATGTCGGTGCAGGACCGCGTGGGCGATGCCAGGGCCGTTCTCAACCCCGGCGATTGCGAGCGTGCCGCCGACCCTTCCGCAACCGGCCTGTCGCCGGCTTACCGGCAGCTCCGCGACACAAAAATCTGCCCCTGAACCCGGTATTTCCTTTCGCGCCCGCGATGTTATGAGTCTTCCCGGACAGCCATCGGGAGAGAAGCATGAGCGCGTTGCAGGTCGAGGCCCCTGAGTGGATGACGGAAGACCTCCGCATCTTCGAAGACGGCGTGGCGAAATTCATGGAGCGCGAGGTCGCGCCAAACCAGGAACGCTACATGAAGCAGCAGGGCGTGGACCGCGCGCTGTGGAAGAAGGCGGGCGAATACGGGCTGCTTTGTGCCTCGATGCCGGAAGAATATGGCGGCGCGGGCGGCACGTTTGCGCATGAAGCCGTCATCATCGACCAGTTGGGCAAGAAGGCGGGCGACGGCTGGGGCATCACGCTGCACAACGCGATCGTCGCGCCCTATATCCTGCATTACGGCAGCGAGGAGCAGAAGAAACGCTGGCTGCCCAGGCTTGCGAGCGGCGAACTCGTCGGGGCCATTGCGATGACCGAACCGGGCACGGGCTCCGACCTGCAAAATATCAAGACCAATGCGAAACGCGACGGCAACCATTATGTGCTGAACGGTTCGAAGACCTTCATCACCAATGGCGGCACCGCGAACCTCATCATCGTGGTGAGCAAGACCGACCCCGCCAAGGGCGCGAAGGGAACGTCGCTGATCGTGGTGGAGACCGACGAGGTGGAGGGTTTCCGGCGCGGACGCGTGTTGGAAAAGTTGGGCCAGAAGGCGAACGACACCGCCGAGCTTTTCTTCGACGACGTGCGCGTTCCGACCTCGAACCTCATCGGCATCGATGAGGGCATGGGGTTCGTTCAACTCATGCAGCAGCTTCCGCAGGAACGCCTGATCATCGCGGCGCAAGGGTTGGCGGTGATCGAGCGCGCGCTCGAAGTGACGAGCGCCTACGTGAAAGAGCGCAAAGCCTTCGGCAAGCAGCTGATCGAATTCCAGAACACGCAGTTCAAGCTTGCCGAATGCAAGACCGAAGCAACGGTCGCCAAGGTGTTCGTCAACCACTGCATCGCCGTGCATCTGGAAGGCAAGCTGGACGCGACGCTGGCATCGATGGCCAAGCTCTGGCTCACCGACACGCAATGCAAGATCGTGGACGAATGCCTGCAACTTCACGGCGGCTACGGTTACATGAACGAATATCCCATCGCGCGCATGTATGCCGACAGCCGCGTGCAGAAGATCTATGGCGGCACCAACGAGATCATGAAGCTTCTGATCGCGCGGAGTTTGTGACGGCGGGTATCCTCCATCGCCATAGGCACGCCGCCACCAGCGCGAGCATCAGATAGACATAGCCGAAATCGTCGCCGAGACCGGAGACATCCTTCGGGATCAGCATCGGCGCGTCGACCAGCGCGTGAACGCCCACCGCGATCAGCAGATTGCCGGTGAAGAGATAGACCGTCGCGAGCGCGACACCGGCAAGGAACAATTCCGGCATCGTTCCGAGGATGGCGGACCATGAAAGGCCCATGTTGAGCAGCAGGCCGATATGGATGGAAGCGAACACCGCTTGCGCGAGGATCACGCCAAGCACCAGCGCCCTTCCCCGTCCAAGCCGCTCGAACAGCAGTGCGAGTTGGACCGTCAGAAAACCGCGATAGACGATTTCTTCGTAGAGCGCATTGCCGAAGATCTGCGCGATCCATTGGCCGATCAGTCCCAGCGGCCGCGTCCATTGCGCGTCGAAGCCGAAATGTCCGCTCTGCGCCACCGCCTCGCCAAGGTTCACGACGGCCCACAATGCGAGCGCCCATATGATTGCGGCAGGAAGATCGCGCGCTCGCAAGCCCACATCGCGTGGGCGGAGCCGCCCCAGCAAGAACAGCAGGCCGCCCACCACCAGCGGCAGCAGAATGGCGTAGCCGACCAACGTCGCGTTCAGAAGCCCGCGCGTCATAAGCTGCAATGCCTTGATCCAACCCTGATGGAACACAACCAGATTGAACAGGAGCGTCAGCGGATATTGCGCCAGAACCACGAGCGCGATCAGCCAGACCGGCGTGCGGCGAACCGACCATATTCCGGAATTCGGGAAGCTGTTGCGCGGCAGCGGTTGCAAGCTACACTGGCCTTGAAACGCTATCGGAAAGACGATCATGAGCTATAAAGAAATTATCTATGACGTGAAAGATCAAATCCTCACCATCACGTTGAACCGTCCCGAAAAATTGAATGCCTTCACCGGCACGATGATGAACGAGCTGGTCGATGCGTTCGGCCGTGCGGACAAGGACGATAACGTGCGCGCCATCGTGGTGACCGGCGCAGGCCGTGCGTTTTGCGCGGGCGCCGATTTGTCGGCGGGCGCGGACACGTTCGATTCCCAGAAGCGCACCGACCGCCCCGAACGCATGCGCCCCACAGGGTCCGATATCGACTGGAGCGCGGATTATGTGCGCGACGGCGGCGGGCGCGTGACGCTTGCGATCTTCAACTGCCTGAAGCCCGTCATCGCGGCGGTGAATGGCCCGGCCGTCGGAATCGGCGCGACGATGCAGCTTGCGATGGACATCCGCATCGCGAGCGAAAGTGCGCGTTTCGGTTTTGTGTTCTCGCGGCGCGGCATCGTGCCGGAAGCCTGTTCGAGCTGGTTCCTTCCCAAGATCGTCGGCATTTCGCAGGCGCTCGAGTGGTGCTTTTCCGGCCGCGTATTCGACGCGAAGGAAGCACTTGCGGGGCGTCTGGTGAAAGAGATCGTGCCGCCGGATCAATTGCTGGCGCGCGCTTATGAGATTGCCGCCGAAATCCGCGACAACACAGCGCCGGTGTCGGTCGCGCTCATCCGTCAGATGATGTGGCGTCTGTCCGCCACGGATCACCCGATGGAAGCGCACAAGATCGATTCACGCGGCATCTATTCGCGAGGGGCCTCGGCGGATGTGCGCGAAGGCGTCGTGGCGTTCCTCGAAAAGCGCAAGGCGAACTTTCCGCAGGTTGTCACCAAGGACATGCCGCCCTATTTCCCGTGGTGGGAAGAGCGCGCCTACGAATAGTTCAGGAGCGGCGGAACAATGCCGCCAGGAATTGCCATACGCGGCGGATCGGCAGGGACGGATAAGCTTTCGTCTCTGCGTCGCCTTCGTAGTGGCTCACAACCAGATGGCCCAACATCGCCTTCAACCTCGCACTGCCCGATTTTGCACACAGGGCACATGAACCGTACACGGAAGATATTGCGCTTTTGCGACCATCCTCCGTGTGCGGATTTTAGCACAAAAGGTTAACGGCGCATTAACTTTCGCGAGGGCTAGTGGATCGGGCCGCCGGACGGCATCTGGTTCTGCTGGCTCCCGCGCTGCTGGGTGTAGCCGCTGCGGCAGGCGGAAAAGCCAGAATGCCAGCCGCTGCGATAGGGTTTGCTGGTGTTGAACAGGGCCTCGTCGCGGTCGCCGTCGCCGCGGCGATAATCGGTATTCTGGGCGTTGGCGGCGGCGCAGCCATCACTGTAGCCGCTCTGGTAATTGGGATCCTTCTGCATCGCCTTTTCCTTGCTTGAAAGGAAAATACCGCAGCCCGAAAGCGCGAGGGCGGCAGCCAGCAGGGGCGGAAGGAAAAAGCGCTTCATGGCGTGAGCTTTATCGTTTTGACACAGAACCTTCAATGTCCGCCGCCAACAGCTTAACCGGGACTTAATGGGGTTCCGTGAAACTCGCCCGCGTATCGGGAAGACCCGAACGGGGTGTTGCATGGCTGGCCGGGCGGACATCAAGAAGGCGCGCGTATTGCTCGTGTGCGGACGCGCCCACGCGGTGCAGGTGCTGCGCACCACCTTCGGGATGCTCAATCTCAAAAGCGTGGTGGTGATGCCGACCGCCGCATCCGCACTGGAAGCACTGCGCGGACATCCCTTCACCGCGGTATTCTGCGACAGCGCGATCGAAGATGTGGATGGCGTGCCCTTTGCGCTGGCGGCGCGGCGGCTGCCGGGAATCCTCAACCCGATGATCCCGATCTTCACCTTGGCGTCGTTTCCCAGCCGTGGCGATGTCGAGCGCGCGCGCGACCAGGGCGTCACCGATGTGCTGGCCCAACCGGTCAGCGCCGCGATCATCGTGCGCAAATTGCGCACCGCCTTGGCCCATCCGCGCCCGTTCATCGCGGCGCCGGATTTCTTCGGCCCCGACCGGCGCACGCGGGCATCCAAAACATATTTCGATGCCGATCGCCGCTCTCGCCAACCCAAGAAAATCGTCTATCCGGCGCCAAACTCCCCCGCCCGCTAGGTTTTTTTGGCGGATTTCCGCGGTTTGCGCAGGAATTCGATTCAAATTTGAATCGATCAAGAACCAAATCGGCAGATCGGCATTTCCCTTTTGCGCGGGAACTCCGCCGACCGGCCTTAATATCTACAAATTTAATCGATCATTTCAGATCGCGGCAAAGCGGGGGCGCTTAAGGTCCACTAAGCGAGGTGGAAGTGATTCTCAGGGCGGCCATAGTTTTTGCGGGCGTTTTGCTGCTGATCCCGCATGAATCGGGAAAGGCGGGCGAAGCCGCGCCGGCATCGGGCGTGCTCGTGGCGCTGCAATCGGCCGTGCTCGACGACATCGCGAAAGTCCGCTCCGACATCGCCGAAAGCCAGGCCGAGCGCGGCGGGAGCCTGTTGGACCGGATTTGACAGGAAAGTTCCCGCCGCTCTCAATGCGCGGGCCATGACAGAAACATTCGATCCCAAAAACCATCGCGTCGTTTCCTTGCGGTCTTTCCGCGAGCTGAAAGTGGGCGAGATCTTCCGCAATCCCTCGCGCACGCTGGGCGACGGCAATTTCACCGCATTCCAGACGGTGAGCCTCGACAATCATCCGATCCATTACGACGTCGAATATTGCAGGGCGCTGGGCCACCCTGCCCCGCTGGCACACGGGCTTCAAGTGCTGGCGTTCACCGCGGCGGGCGCGGGGCTTTTTCCCCATGTCATCGGCGAAAGCCTGATCGGCTTCATCGAGGTCAATGCGAAATTCCTCAAAGCGGTCTATCCCGGCGACACGCTGCATCCCGCGCTTGAGATCGTCGAACTCATCCCGCAACGCACGACGGGCATCGTGGTGATGCGCGCGACGGTCCACAATCAGAAGCGCGAGCTGGTGCTGGATGGCGTGCATAAATATCTGCTCAGGCTCTGATCTCATCGCATCGACGGACGGGGAAAGACGAAACGCTGATAGATGTAGCCGATCCCGATCATCGTCAGTCCCAACCCCAGGAATGACGCCACGCGATAGAGGCCAGTGAGGCCGGACATATCGGACAGGAACACCTTGGACACCGTGACGATCAGCACGCCGAGAGACGCATAGCGCAACTGAGATTTGCCGAACGTGATGCCGAGCGCGAGCAGTGCGACGGCGTAGATCATCCATACCACGGAATAGGCATAGATTTCTGCATCGCTGCTGCGCGACACGTCCAGTCGCGGTCCCTGGAACGCATGCATGGTCTCAAGCGAAATGTAAGCAAAGGTCAGAACAAATCCTGCGCCCGCCGCATAGTCCGCGAATTTCGCCAACTTCGTTTTGACGAGCGCAAACGATATTCCGAATGCGAACGCTGCAGGCACCGCATAGGCGAGCAACAGAACGTTGAAGATGGGCATGGTTCCCACAAAGGACCGCCACAACATCGGATTGAACGCCAGCAGTTGCAGCACGAAAACCTGAAGCGTGGCCAATCCGATGAGAGCCATGCCGGCATAGAGTGCTACTTCGCGGCCGGTTTTGCGATGATACACGGCCAGCGCAGCACCGATGCCGAGCCAGGAGATCGACTGCAGGCTTTGTTCGAGGAGTTCGTATCTCGGGGTTGCGAGCGAGCCCGTCACGAACAGTCTGATCTCCAGCGAGACCAGAAGCACGCAGAAGACAAAACCTGCGGCTTCGAGGAATGACGCCAGCCATTCGCCGTCGAGCGGCCGGAAGATGCGCGCCGCCCACAGGAACGAAATCGCGGGAATGCCATAACCGTAGATCACCCAGCTTGTGGCAGGGCCGCTGTCCAGCGGGTAATTGAGGATGTTGTAGTTAAACACCAATCGCAGCAGCACGGTGAAAACAAGAATGGCCGCCATGATCTGCAGCGATCGGCTGCGTACGCGCGTGTGGATCAATGCGAGCGCCGGGACTTGCAACGAAAGCGCCACGGTCAACCACGCTTGGCGCACGCTCATGGCGGCGGCAAGGCTGACAAGCGCGACAACGGCGGCGGCATAGAATGCGAGCGTGATTTCCAGACCGCGCGCCGCGCGATAGCGTTCGACCCGTCCCGCAGCGATCAAAGCCATTACTGCAAGCGCCAACGCCAGCAAGGCCCACGAAATATCCACTCCGAACGCATTCACGCGATAATAGGCGTTGACAAGAAGCAGGACAGGCATGGCTGCCGATACGCCCGCCCACAATGCGGGCCGATGCGAACCCCATAGCGCGCCGAAACCGAAAATCCCGAACAAGGCGCCGAACACGATATTGACGACGGCGAAATATTGCAGCTTGGCCGGAATCCAGGACGTATCGCGAAACGCGGAATGCACGACAGCGATTTCTGGAACCGGCATGGATATGACGACAAGCAGAGCAAGGAGCGCGGCCACCACGCAGAGGCTGACGAGGATGGCATAACGCCTTGCCATGACGAGATAGAGCATCGCCGTGAGGGCGACGAAAATCATTCCGGCTGCATTGTAGTCCGCGGCTTCCACGACGATGTAGAGCACTACGGCGATCGTGCACGCAGCGACCCAGACCACCCATTCCGGCATCCGGAAACCCTGGAATTCATCTGTCCAGTTCGCGTGCGTTTCGGGTTCGGGCATTCCGCGGCGCAGCGCGAAGAACGCGCTGACGCTCAGCAACAGATAAACGCCAAGCGGCGGCACGTCGGCTGCATGTGTGGGCGTGTCGAGAAGCCAAAGGAACGGCCACGCCGCAGCGCCAGCGAGCGTGGCGAAGGCAAAGGTCCACCACGATCTGTAGCGCGCCACTGCAAGACATGCCGCTTCGACCACCAGAAGATAAGCAAACAGAGACCACGCGGAGGGATTGGGCGTATCGATCATCGCCGGCGCCGCGAAAGCGCCGAACAATCCCATGAAGGCGACGAAGCGTCCGTGCAGCAGCGAGAGCGCGATGCCCAGAAGCGCTACGAGAGCCAGCCCCATGAACGCCGCAAGCGGCGACAGCAGATTGTAGAGCGCATAGGCCGCATAAATGCTGACGAATGCCGTGAAGAGACCGGCTGCCGTTAGCGAAGGCGGTACCTGATTGGTGCGCACGGCAGCGATGGCGCGTTGCAGAGGCCTGCGGCGCAACCATTCGCCTGCCAGAGCAAGTGCGATACCGCCAAGGAAGCCGAGCGTGACGCGGGCAACCGGTCCGAGGAAACCGTGATCGATCGCATAGCGAACGAAGAATGTGCCTGCGAGCGCGATGGCAAGCGCGCCGAGCCATACGAGCCAACGCGACGTGAAGGCTTCTTCGAGATTTCTCCCTCTTGCGGGCGCTTTTTTCGGTGGCGGAGGTGGTGGTGGCGCGGCGGGCCTGGCAACGACCTCGCCCGGCACGGTGGCCTTCGCCATTTGCGGGACGGTGGCGGGCGCTGCCACGACAGGCTCCGGGGTGGGCGGCGCGCTCGTTTCTTCCGGCAAGCCGAGTTGCTTGCGCAGCGCCTGCAGATTGGCGCTCATCGCGGCGAGCTGGTTGGACAGATCGCGGATCGTGCGCAACGCCGCCGCCAGATTGCGCTCGCCCGCTTTGGCGTTGGAATAGGCTAAAACGGCGATGATGAGCGCGACGAATGCAAAGAGGGCAGTCATATCAACCGCTCAATCGCTGAATGTTTTCGAAGAAAATAAGCAGCCTCCGCAAAAACAAAGTTTTTACTGGCGCACTATTCGAATCTCGCCAGTTTATCTTTTGCCGGTTGGCGGGCAAGCCTGCTCTCACGCTCATCGCGCCGCCATCTCGGGCATCATCGAAGTCCAGCTTCGCATTTTCGACTGCGGCGGCGCGGTGATGCCGAGGCCGTAATGCTCGCCCAAACGGTCGAGCGCGATCTGCAGCACCACCTTGGCGGAACGTTGCGGCCAGCCAAGCTCCTGTTCGATGCCTTCGAGCCGCATGAGGTGGCAGCAGACGCCGAACAGAATATCCGACAATCCCGGCCCCACCGCCTTCATCGCGAGCGTGAAACGCTGCTTGGCCGCCAGCACCATATCGGAGAATTCGGCCGGCGAGCGCGAGCTTGCGAGCACCACCGGCGCATCGAGATCGACGCCGAGACGCGGCGCGAGCCGCGCCAGGGTGAAATCGCGGCGCAGGCGATCACCCGCCTCGTATTGCATCGCGTTGATCATGCCGCGATGCCGGAGCCACGCGATGGGCGATTCCGCTTCGTTGATCTCGACCTCGCGTTCCAAACCGTTGGGATCGAGCACCTTGCGCCGCGTGACGGCGCGGTGTTGCGCGGCAAACGGCGAGGCACCTTCGCATTCGGCGCGCTTGAGCCAGCCCAGTCCCACATCGCTCAACGCAAAACCGTTCTCGGCCGAACCCTTCAGCCAGTCGCGCGCGGCAAAGGCTTCCACCGTGCGGCGTTCGACCTTCATCGCGTTGCGCATCGCGCCTGTTCCGGTCACCGCGAAACGCGCCGCATCGCAGGCCACCAACCGCTTGCCGCTTGCGAGCTTGCGCAGCACGCGCCGCGCCTCGCGCATCACTTCCTGTTCGCCCACGCTCATGGCGTCACCCCCGCCGCCTTGCGCAACTGGAATTCGAGCCTCTCCACCGAATGGTCGTATTGCGGATCGTCGCGCCAACGCTCCACCTGACGGCAGGCATGGAACACCGTGGCGGGACTGCGCCCCGTCTCGGCAGCGAGTTCCCGCAAGCCGATGCCGAACACAACGCGCGCCAGATAGGTCGCAAGCTGGCGCGCCTTCTGCGCTTCGAGCCGGCGCGTGCGGCTGCGCATCTCCGTCATCGGCAATCCGCAACTGGCCGCCACCACGGCATGAGCCAGCCAGATGTTCTTTCCCCCACCCCTTTTCTTTCTTGGTACCCCAACGCGTTTCATGTCGTCCCCTTTGTGAGCCAAAACAGCAGCCTCCAACTGCGTGGGACAGTTATCCTACAGATTTTGAGGTGTTCGATAGCGAATCTGAAAAAAAGCGCAGGAATTTCGATTCGCGCACTGGTAGAACATGGTTAACTATATGAATCTATTGTGCAAACAACGCATAAGAAATTTTTCAAGTCCTCTACTTAAACTAGGACTTCTGGCGTCATTTTATTGCGCCTGGGACTTTTATCGCAACGCAATATAATTGTGCGGAGCAACCCGGAGGGGCCGGCTTTTCCGGCCCGGCGAGATCAGGCGCCGGGTAGTTCGAGCATCGCGGTGAAGCCGTGGCCGGGCACGCTTTCGACCACCAGCGAGCCGCCATGCAGTTCGGCGAGCGATTTGGCCAGCGTGAGGCCGAGGCCCGCGCCGCCCTGATGATCCGACGTGCTGCGGCCCACCTGTTCGAACGGTTCGAGGATGCGTTCGAGATCTTCCGGTTCGACACCGGGCCCATTGTCCGACACCACGAAACGCACGCGCGGGCCCGCGCGGTTGACCATCAGGTCCACCTTGCCGCCCGCTTGCGTGAAGTTGATCGCGTTGTCGAGCAATTGGGCGAGCATGCCGCGCAACGCATTCTCGTCGGCGTCAACGATCACGCCCGAGACGCAGGCGTTTGCGTTTATCGCGATGGATTTGGCTTGCGCGCGTTCGGCGAAATTCGCCTGCACATCCTGCATGGTGAGTTTCGCGTCGAGCCGTTCGCGCCGCAGATCGTAACGCCCGCCCGCGATGCGCGTGAGATCGAGGATCTGATTAAGCAGCCTCAAAAGACTGAGCCCGCCGGTATGGATCAGGTCGGCATATTCCACGACCTGCAGCGGCGACCAGTTCGCGCCCGGCGTGCGCAACAGATCGGCGAAACCGATGATGGCGTTGAGCGGCGTTTTCAATTCGTGACTCATGGTGCGCATGAGCGCGGTCTTGGCGGTGCCCGCCTCGGCCTTCACCGCGCCCAGCTGGCGCGTCACGTCTTCGAGATAGCTTGCCTGCCGGACCGATTCCGCCCGCAGGCTGGCGAGCGCATGTTGTGTGCGTTTCAGCGCCTGGATCTGTTCGTCGAGGGCCGCTTCGGTGCGCCGGTTGTCGGTCACGTCGGTGAAGACGACGGCGCGTCCACCGTCGCGCGTGGCGCGGTCGCGCACCAGATAGCTCGTGCCCGATTTGGTCTGCAGCGTATAGGCGGCGGTCGGCACGCGACGCATGGCGGTGCGCTGGGCGACGAAATCGATGTCGGCGTCGATCACGAACTGGTCGCTTTCCACCGCACGCCGCACGATGTCGGCGAAGAACAGGCCCTTCAACTGATCGGGCGAGGTCAGGCCCACCATCTTCGCATAACCGTCATTGCACATGACGAGCTTGTCGGCCTTGTCGTAGAAGGCCACCGCATCGGACGAAAGCTCGGTCACGTCCTCGAAGCGCATCAGATCGTGACGCGCCTGCGTGACGTCGGTCCACAGCGCGATCCAGCCGCCGCTTTTGGTCCGGCGCGCCTTGATTTCGATGATGCGCCCGTCGGAAAGCGCAACGTCCATCGGACGGAATTCGCCGACGCGGAATTGGGCCTGGCGCCTTGCGATGAACGTCGCAAGGCCCGGAAGAAGTGCGGCCGGCGCGATTTCGCCGCCCTCGACTTCTCGGCGGATCAGATCTTCGTACTTCGCCCCGATCAGCGTTTCGCGATCGGGCATCGAGCGGAAGAGATAATTGAAGTGCCGGTTGGCATAGACGAGCCGCATGTCGGCGTCGAACACGGTCAGCGCAACGCGCAGCGCGTCCAGCGCTTCGGGCAGGAAAGCCGATTCGGGCACCTCCGATTCGGGTGCATGCATGATCGGTGAGAGTTTCACGGGCCCCGGCCGCAATCCGACACAACCGCAATTTGCGCTCGGCAAGCTTAGGGAATCGTTGCAAAACAAGGCGGAACACTGGGCATTTTACCTTGGTTACCGGGAGGTAAATTTGACCGGAGCATTATGTTGAATAGTTCGGAAAGAAATTCCGCCGGATTCAACCTTCGTTAAGCATGACCCTTGAGGATGCGTTAGGAAGTGCGAAACCGAGACGGGTGATGAAGAACCTCATCGGCATCGGCAACTGGGTTGCCGCGAAGGACCGGTTCTCGAAAGAAGAATGGGCGCAGCGCAGCCGATTCTTCTCGATCCAGACGGCCAAGGCCGGATTGGGCGCATTGCTTGCGCTCGCCTTCGTGGGCCTGGTGGGGCGGCCCGACGCCGCCGAGGGCGTGGCCGTGATCGGCCTGTTCGCGCCGGGCGTTCTGGCGGCGCTGGCCTTCACCGATATCGCGGTCGAAGAACTGGAATGGGCGGCGCTTGCGATCTTCGCAGCACTTATCGGTTATCTCGCGGCCCTGACCGGCGGACTCAATTCGCCCCTGATGGTCTGGTTCGTGCTCGTTCCCGCCGAAGCAGCGCTGGCCGGCGGACGCCCCGCCGTGTTGCGTGCCGGCCTGGCGGCCGGTGTGGCGCTTGTTCTCGTCACCGCGATGCAGGCTTTGGGCGCGCTTCCCGATTCCCGCTTGCCGCTTCCGGCGTGGCAGCTTTATGCGGCTTCCATTCTCGCCGCTGTCGTGCAGGCGGCGTTCGTCGCTGCCGCCGCGCAAGACCGCCAGCGCGAATCCGATCGCGCGCTCGCGGAGAACGCGCAGATGTATCGCTTCCTCGCCGACAACGCGATGGACCTCATCACCCGCCACGCGCCCGACGGCACGATCCGTTACGCGAGCCCCGCGGCGATGGCGCTTCTGGGTCTGGAGCCGGAGTCCCTTGTGGGTCGTGCGCCCATTGCACTGGTGCACCCTGACGATCTGAAATCGATGCAATCGGTGTTCGTGCGTGCGAGTTATTTCGGACGTGCCGCCTCCGCCGAAATCCGCCTGCGCCGCAAGAATGGCACCTATATCTGGACGGAAATCCGCTGCCGCCCGGCGACGCGGGCCGACGGCAAGAACAACATGGTCGCCATCACCCGCGACATCTCCGAACGCAAGGCCAACGATCTGGCGCTGATCGAAGCGCGCGACATGGCCGAAGCCGCCAACCGTTCCAAGTCGCGCTTCCTGGCCAATATGAGCCACGAGCTGCGCACGCCGCTCAACGCCATCATCGGGTTCTCCGAAGTGATGACGCATGAGATGTTCGGCAATCTCGGTTCTCCACGTTACGTCGAATATGCGCGCCTGATCCATGAATCGGGCGGGCACCTGCTCGAACTCATCAACGGCGTGCTCGACATGTCGAAAATCGAGGCGGGCAAGTTCGAGATCACCGAAGAGGTGTTCGATTTCTCCAGCATTGCGCGCGAGGCGTTGCGTTTCGTGAAAATGCCTGCCGAACGCAAGGGCGTGATCCTGAAAGCCGCCATCGCTCAGAGCGCGGCCACGATGCAGGCGGACCGGCGCGCCATCAAGCAGATCCTCATCAACCTGCTTTCCAACGGGATCAAGTTCACGCCCAAGGGCGGCGAGGTGCGCGTCACCGCCGTGCGCCGCGACGGCGGCATCGAGATCGCGGTGGCCGATACCGGCGTCGGTATTTCGCAAGGCGATGTGGAGCGTCTGGGCCAGCCTTTCGAGCAGGTGGAAAACGAACATGTCCGCAGCCAGGAAGGCACGGGGTTGGGGCTTGCGCTGGTGCGCGCGCTCGCCTCCATGCATGGCGGCGAGGCGATCATCGAATCCACGCTCGGCGAAGGCACCATCGTGCGCGTGCGCCTGCCGCATGCGATCCCGCCGCAGATGCCGGAACGCACCGAGCCGGTGATGCCCGACGCGGCCGCGATTGCCGCCGCCAAATCCTCGGAACTGCGCGGGGCGGCTTAACGCTCGTAGAGCCGCACGTTCGATGTTAATGTTCGCCCGGAACACGCAAGGTATCCCATGGCGAACAAATACTCCGACGAGGAATTGCGGAGTCTGGTGAAAACTCCGGGCTGGAAGGATGCGCATGGCGCGTCCGGCACGCTGGAAGACGTTTTGAAAGCGAGCCACGAACGCAAGCAGAGTGGCGAGAAGGCCGGCCTGATCCAGCAGATCGAAAACGAAGTCGAACTCGACATGCTGCAGATCGAGAAGCTGTGGCGCTATCTGGGCCTGCCGGTTTGATCCGACCGTGATGGTTCCCCGTCTCAAAGCCGGTATCTTCGTGCGCGCGCTCATCCGGCGGGCGGAAGTGGCGGGCGCGTCGGCTTATGTCGTGAAGAAGGGGTCTGAGGAAGCGGGCGCTGTGTTCCTGAAGGTCGCCCGGCTTGACGGCACCTCCAACGTGCTGATGCAGGCGCGACGGGGCGAGGGCGATCTCGTCTGGATGAAGGCGCTGTCGGACGCGAGCGAAGACGCCGCGCGGACTTATTTCGACAAGCAGAAAAAATTCGATCCCGATATCTGGATCGTCGAGATCGAAGACCGCCAGGGACGCGCTTTCGTGGACGAACCGATCGTTTGAAGCGTTCTTATTCTGCCGCCTTCAGCATCTTGGCGGCTTCGCCGGCGGCTTTCTGAGCGGCCGCGAAATCGGTGGCGGCGATGCCTTCGCGCACTTTGGCGGCGGCGGCTTCAAGCGCTTCCTTCTTGGCGGCACCGGTGGTGTCCGGGATCGCGCCGCTGCCGGCTTGTGCGCACGGATTCATCTGTTTCGCATCGAAGCCTTGTCCGGCGGGACCGACCAGGCAGTTCAGCGTGTGGTGCAGATGGATGTGCACGCCTTCGATCTTGGTGGAGGCGGCAGCGAGGCCCGCATGCGTTTGCGCGTTCACCACTTCGGATGCGGCATCCGCGAAAGCCCGCTGCAACACCGGCGGCACCGCCATGATTACGGCACCGAGAACGAAGGGAATGCTCGCCTTGAGGCTCAGAAATCTGGACATACCCGGCCTTCAAATCGAAATTCACGCGGGCGGATGAGGCGCGCGCGGCAGTTGCATGTCAACCGTTTCGGTGCATGCCGGATGATGAATTTGTGGAAAATTTTCGCTGACGCACGCAAACATGCGTCTCGTTGCGGGATTCGCCTGAGATAACCGCCGTTTACGGCGTTGCAGCGACAGGCGCGGCGCCGGGCGTGTATTCGAGCTTGTTCCAGTTTCCCGAAAGACGGAACGGCGCGCTGAAATCGCTGATGGTGTTCATCGGGCGATCGTCATGCTCCAGACGCGCACGCGGGCGGAAGGCGAAAGAAAGTTTCCGTGCGCCGAGATCGATCGTGCCGCCGCCGAGAATCTCGACGATCGGATTGGAGAGGCCGAAATCCTCGTTGCGCAATTCGCCGTGTGCGAGCGCGAAACTGCCGCGCAGCACGCCGAACGTCATCGCGGCCGTGTCGGCAAACGCCGCATCGGGCGAACCCAAATGCACCGCGCGGCCCGCAAGTTCGAGATCGGCGCCGCGGATCGCGCCTTCGGTGATCGCGACGTCGCCGCGGCCCCAGAGATTGCGCATCACCGCCGCCACGCTTTGTCCGCGCGCGGTGGCGTCGAGCGAAAGCTCGCCGGTGCCGTCGATACCGGTGACCCCCAGCATGTTGGCGAAGAACGGGCGCGCCGCGAAACGGTGCGCCGCGAAACGGGCATGGAAAGCAGGCACCGGATCGGACGCATCGACGTGCAGATACATCGTGCCCGTGCCGCCATAGAGGGCGAATTGTTCGAAGCGCGTGTCGAGAACGCCTGCTTTCAGCACGACCGGGATCTTGGCGCGCTGCACGTTGAGCGAACGGATGTTCAGGCTGCCGATGTCGAGCGTGAGGTCGGCGTCGAACAGGGTGAGCAGCGCCAGATCGAAGGGCGCGGTATCCCACGCGTCGGCGCGCGCCGACGGTTTGGCGCCGGGCGGGAGGATGTAGGGATCGATATCGAGGCGGTCGAGCGCGAGCGCGCCTTTGAGCAGCGAGGTCGTCTGCGAATTGTCGACCGTCAGCGCGCCGGTGATCGCGGTGTTGTCGAGGGCGAGCTTGAGGTTGGCCAGCGTATAGCTCGCGGTGCCGCGATAGAGATGCGCCTGGATCGAAAGGGGCCCAAGTCCGCCGACATTGGGGAGGCTGCGTCCGCGCCAGGCGGCGAGCTTGCGCAAAGACGGCGTGTCGAATTTGAGCGCGCCGTTGGCGGGGCCGTTCAACGTCAGCGCGCCTTTGAAACTCGCCTGCACCAGATCGGAGGTGAGCGACAGATCGACATGGGACGCGCGCGCATTGACGAGGGCAGTGGGATCGAAGGCCTTGGCGACGAAGGCGATGCGTTCGCCGCTGTCGGTCAATTCGCCTTCAAGGGCGAGCGTCTTGCCGAACCAGTCGAGCGTGGCGTCCAGGTTCTGGATGTCTTCGCGCGTGTTGGTGCGCGCGTCTTCATAGCGCGCGGTGCCGTCGGCCAGCTTCACTTCGGCGACGGAGGTTTTCATGCGGTCGAGCAAGCCGCTCTGGCGGCCTTCGGCGGGCGCGATGTTCCAGTTCGCACGGCCCCGGCTGTCGACCTCAAACCGGAAATCGGGATGGTCGACCACAACCTGCGAGACTTCGATGCGGCCGCCGAACAGGGCGCGGAAGCTTGCGGCGATGCGGATGTCGTCGGCCTGGGCCAGATAGGGCGCCTGCCCGCCCGGCACATTGGCCACCACCACCTGCTCGGCCCGGATGCCGAGGTCGGGAAAGACGGTCAGCTTCATCGGGCCTTCGATGCGGACGGGGCGGCCGATGGCGCCGGAAAGCTCCTGCTCGACCCGGTCCTTGTAGACCGACAGCGGAATCAGGAAGGGCAAAAGCAGCAGAAGCAGCGCCAAAACGCCCAAACCGATCAGGCCAAAGCGCAAAGGACGGCTCATGCGGGGGCGGACATCGTTGGCGGGGCGCATTAGTATGTATCCCGCGGCACCGCCGCCTTGCTTTTGAGGGGTCGGACTCATAGTTTCCGCCCCTCTTTGGAAGATGTGCAGTTGTAGCTCAGTTGGTTAGAGCGCCGGATTGTGGATCCGGAGGTCGGTGGTTCGAACCCACCCAACTGTACCAGTCTTCGCTGCGCGGCAGCGGAGACTGCCACGGCGTAGTCCGCAGGACGAAGCCGGGCCGGTGCCACGGGTCGCGCAGCTACGCCTTGGCAAGCCAGCCTTCGCGAAGACCCGCCTCCAACCAGCTGTTCTGCGACAACGCCCGTCACTCTGTCCTCAGACCTCCCGGACCCTTCTTACCCCAATACTAGCCGAATGGGGCGTGCTTTGGACGCAACGGTGTTGCGCCTATGTCCGACCTCGGCTTTGGCGGTCGCGGCGGCAGGTTGTCAACCTCTAGGTCCTCGCCCCCTGGTTGGATAAGCCCTGGAAAATTAAGGATTAAACAACCATCTCGTCGCCGGAACCATCGCGGCGCGATACAGAGTCGGACGTCAACCCGGGGGAGGGACACACCATGACAAGACCGATACCCAGATTCGAAGTGAAGAACAGCTGCCCGCACTGCCATGAACCGCTCCGGCTCGTCACCATGCGGACCACGGCCGCACTGCCGGGACGGCGGCACCTTCTCGTCTGTTCCTCGCCAAGCTGCACGTTCTCGGCCGGCGTCGACGCCAAGAACATCAGCGAGGGTTTGCGCAGGGTCGTCAGCGAATAGTCGCCGAGGCCGGTATGCGAAACAACCAGCCGAAAACGGCATAGCTGACGATCACCGCCGCCAATTGTGCGGCGACAAAGGCTGCCACCGACTGCGGGGCTATTCCGGAGAAACTGTCGCTCAGCGACCGCGCGAGGGTGACGGCAGGGTTGGCGAAAGACGTCGAGGCGGTGAACCAATACGCCGCTGAAATATAAAGGCCCACCAATACGGGCGTCAGCGATGGCCTGAACCGTGTTGCGCCGGCGATCGTTCCGATCAACCCGAAGGTCGCCACAAATTCCGAAAAAGCCTGGCCGCCGCCATCGCGCAATTTGTGCGAGATCTCGAATACGGGCGCATCGAACATGAGATGCGCCGCACAAACGCCCAGAACGGCACCTGCGCACTGCACAATCGCAAAGAGCACCGCGCGATACGGTGAGATTTCGCGCCGCAGCGCAAAGAACAGCGTGACGGCGGGATTGAAGTGTGCGCCCGAAAGCGGCGCGAAAACGGCAATGAGCACGATCAAGGCCGCGCCCGTTGCCATGGTGTTGGCAAGAAGCGCTATGGCTATGTTTCCGCCGGAGAGCCGCTCGGCCATGATGCCGGAGCCGACTATCGCGGCCAAAAGAAAGGCTGTGCCGAGCGCTTCGGCACTCAGCTGACGCGACAGCGGGGCGTTCACGCTGGGATCGTCTCGCCGTTCGATTTTCCGATTTGATCGAGTTGCTTCTTGAGCGACATGCGGTCGAGCTTTTCGACCGGAAGCGCCGCGAACAATTCGATGCGCCGCTGCAATATGCGAAACGCTTCGCGGAAAGCGGATGCGATGTCGGTTTCGCTTCCCGTCACGGCGGCGGGATCTGGTACTCCCCAATGGGCGGTCATCGGATGGCCGGGCCATATGGGGCAAACTTCGTTGGCGGCGTTGTCGCAAACGGTGAATACGAAATCGAGCGAGGGCGCGGCGCCAAATTCGTCCCAGCTTTTCGAACGCAGCCCTTCCGTGGGAAAGCCCAGCCGTTGCAGCAATCCCAATGCCTGCGGATGGACTGCACCCTTCGGCATCGAGCCGGCGGAATAAGCGACGAATTTCCCCTTTCCGATGCGATTGAGAATGGCTTCGGCCAGAATAGAGCGAGCCGAATTCCCGGTGCAGAGGAACAGCACGTTGTAAGGCTGTTGCGGATTTCGTTCGCGCATGGCGTCACGCGCAGCAGGCGGCGCCGGGACCGCAGGCCGAAACCGGTTCGGGCTTCGTTGCGGGCGCCATGTCTTCGCCATAACTCGTCGCCTCGCCGAACGTGAAGAAACTTTCCCAGCGGACCCCGGACGGATCGTTGACCCAGCTTTTGTTCGACTTCGCGTAGCAACAGTTGGCGGCTTCCTGATCGGCGGTCGTCTCGCCCGCCGCTTTCAATCGGCTTGCGAGTTCGCGCAGCTCGTCATCGGTTTCGACCTGGATTCCCAGATGGTCGATACCCGCGCGGTTGCCCGCGTGTTCCGAAATTGCGAAATTCACTTTGGGATCGTCGAGCATCCACTTCGCATAGTCCGGCTTCACAACCGAGGGGCGTGCCGCGAACAGCGTGGAATAAAACCCGATGGATTTCTCAAGATTGTCCACGGCGACGTGAACGTGCAGGCGTTTCATCGTTTACTCCGGTTTTGGTTTCACAGCAGGACGGACGCGATGCGATTTCGGCGAGCGGGCCGCACATTTCGGCGCGGCCGCCGCAACAATCTTCGGTCAGAAAAACGAGAAGATCGCGCATCGCCTGATAGTTGATGGCGTAGATGATGGAGCGGCCTTCGCGGCGCGCACGAACCAATTCCGCATTCGAAAGAACCAGAAGCTGC
The DNA here is from genome assembly GCA_964612235.1 of uncultured Rhizobium sp. GTDB lineage: Bacteria > Pseudomonadota > Alphaproteobacteria > Micropepsales > Micropepsaceae > Rhizomicrobium. The sequence continues at coordinate 6,109 of CAZTCU010000003.1, read as the reverse complement.
GCCGACAGCGTGTTGGCGGGCACGCCAAGGCTGCGGGCGATTTCGCCTGCCGCCATGCCCGGCGGGCCAGCCTTCACCAGAAGCCGGAATACCTCCAGCCGCGCGTCTTGCGCGATGGCGGAAAGGCGCTTGATGGCCGTTGTCAGTTCCATATTTCAATGATTCCAGAAATATAGAATCAAGTCAAGCGGGATCGGCGGGAAGGAGATCAGCGGGTTTTCAAAAACCTCTCCACATCCGCATTGAACTGCTGCGGTGCCTGGATGAAGGCGAAATGGCTGACGTCGGGTTCGATCACGAGGCCCGCATCCGGCATCCACGAGAACATCGTCGTTGGCTGATCGTGGGTGACCATTTCGTCGTGATCGCCATCGGCGATCCAGGTGGGTGTTTTGATCTTCGCGAAGTCGGCCTTCGTCCAGTGCGGTTGGCTGTTCCACATATGGGTGATCTGATCGACGAAGCTTTTGTATTCGGTGGGCGTGGGGGAGAGCTTTGCGTATTCCTCGCCCGCGCGCGCGACATAGGCGTCGACGACCAGGCTGTTCGTCGCATCCGCCACGCCAGTTGGATCGTAGTTGGCGGCAAACGCAAAGAGTTTCGACAGGCGTTCGGGGTGATGCATCGCGATGTCGAGGCCGATGATCGCACCGTCGCTCCAGCCGACCAGAGCCACTTTCTTGATTTTCAGAAAATCGAGCAGGCCGATCACGTCGCTCGCCATCAGATCGTAGCCGAAGGGTTTCGCATCGCGCGTAGAGCGGCCATGGCCGCGGCTGTCCATCACGATGACCTGATAGTGCGTGCTCAGCGCGCGCACCTGTTCGCCCCAGTAATTGGAATTGGCGAGACCGCCATGCACGAAGAGAACGGGCTCTCCCTTGCCGAATGTCGCGTACCAGATGCGGATGCCGTTGACCGGCGCATAGCCGCTCGCATCGGCTTGCGGCAGCGTGGGCGTGGGCGGCAAGGTGAGCCAGCGCGGGGCCGCATGGGCCGGGAACGCCAGAATCGCGAGCATTACGGCAAATAAAAGCTTTCGCATCCGCACTCCCCTGCCCGGCGGCGTTGTCAACGCGCGGGCGCTTCCGATAGCCTCTCACTATCTTGCCATAAGGCCACAAGGCCGGTCGAACGGGGAAACGTCATGGACAAACGCATTTTGTGGGCGGGCGTGTTCGGCGCTGCGCTCTTGTTGCCGTTGATAGGTCAGGCGGCAGCGCCCGATACGTCGAAGCTCGCAAAGGCGGCGGACGTGGATGGTGCTGCGATTGCGAACGCGGACCAGCGGCCGGGCGACTGGCTGTCTTACGGGCGCGGTTATCACGAACAGCGCTTCTCGCCGCTCGACAAGATCAACAAGACCAATATCGGCAAGCTGGGCACGGCATGGGAATACCGCACCTATACCGTGCGCGGTCTGGAAGCGACGCCCATCGTTTCTGACGGCGTGATGTTCGTCACCGGATCGTGGAGCAAGGTTTGGGCGCTCGATGCCAAAACCGGCAAGGAATTGTGGGCCTATGACCCGAAAGTGCCGGGGCAATGGGGACGCTATGCGTGCTGCGATGTCGTCAATCGCGGTGTCGCGTTGTGGAAGGGTGCGGTCTATGTCGGCACGCTCGATGGGCGGCTGGTGAAACTCGACGCCAAGACGGGCAAACCGGTCTGGGACGTGAACACCATCGACCGCAAGCGGCCCTACACAATCACGGGCGCGCCACGCATCGTGAAAGGCCTCGTGCTGATCGGCAATGGCGGCGCGGAATATGGCGTGCGCGGTTATCTCTCGGCTTATGACGCCGACACGGGCAAATTGCGCTGGCGCTTTTATGTGGTGCCGGGCGATCCGTCGAAGCCGCAGGAATCCAAAGCCCTTGAGGCCGCGGTGCCGACGTGGAAGGCGAGCGAGAAATTCAAATATTGGGAATTGGGCGGCGGCGGCACGCCGTGGGATTCCATCGTCTACGATCCGGGCACCGACCTTATCTATGTCGGCACGGGCAATGGTTCGCCGTGGAACCGGCACATGCGCTCTCCGGGCGGGGGCGACAATCTTTATCTGTCGTCCATCGTGGCGCTGAAACCGGCGAACGGCGATCTGGCCTGGTACTATCAGGAAACGCCGGGCGAGAACTGGGACTACACCGCCACGCAATCGCTCGTCATTGCCGATCTCAAGATCGACGGCGTGACGCGCAAGGTCATCATGCACGCGCCGAAGAACGGCTTCTTCTATGTAATCGACCGCACCAACGGAAAACTGATCTCGGCGAAGCCCTATACGCCGGTGACGTGGGCGACGGGCATCGACATGAAGACCGGGCGGCCGATTGAAAATCCCGCCGCGCGTTATGGCGTGAAGCCGGAAGCCGTCGTGCCGGGACCCATAGGCGGGCACAACTGGCAGCCGATGGCTTACAACCCGCAGACCGGTCTCGTTTACATTCCGGTGATCGAAGGCTCGTTCGCCTTCAATCAGGAAAAGCCGCTCGCCTATGAACCGGGCGCGTGGAACACCGGCAACGATTTCGCGATGCTGGGCAACGTCGTTTTGCAGATGATCCAGGAAGGCAAACCGCCGCCGCCGACCAAGGGCTTCATCCGTGCATGGGATCCGGTGAAACAGAAGATGGCGTGGCAGGTGCCGATGACCGGCGCGTGGAACAGCGGCATGCTGACGACGGCGGGCGGCTTGCTGTTCGCGGGCGGATCGGACGGCATCTTCTCGGCTTATGACGCCAAGACCGGCAAGACGCTTTGGTCCATCGATCTGAAAACCGGCATCATTGCGCCGGCCATGACCTATACAGTCGACGGCGAGCAATATGTGGCCGTCGCGGCTGGCTGGGGCGGATCGGGCGGATTGGGCGCGACCGGTGATACGCAAACCGCGGTGATGAAATACGGCAATAACCAGGGGCGCATCTTCGCGTTCAAGCTTGGCGGCAATCAGAAAGTGGCGGCGTTGCCGTCTGAACTGCCGCAGAACCTGCCCAAGCCGCCGGACGAGAAGATCGATACCGCGATGGCGACGAAGGGTTTCAACCTGTTCCATCGTCATTGCGCGGTGTGCCATGGCGTACTGCTGCAATCGTCCGGCGAAGTGCCGGATTTGCGTTCGGCGGCGCCGGAGATCTGGGGCCAGTATGACGACATCGTGCTCAACGGCGCGCTGGCCGATGCGGGCATGGCGTCGTTCAAGGATCTGTTGAACAAGGACGACGTGGCGGCGATCCGCGCTTATGTGTTGCAACAGGCGCATGTGGCGTGGGACGAAAAGCAGAAACAGAAGGCGAAACCGCACTGATGCCCTTTAAAGAATGCCTGCATGAAATGGCGTAACATCGCGTGGATCGTCGGCATTCTTGTCGTCGTGGCGGCGGGCGCGTTGTGGTGGTTGAGCCGCACCGCGCCGGTGCTGACGGTCGCCACCTGGGCGGGCGCTTACGGGCGCGCGCAGGCCAGCGCGATGTTCAGCCCCTATTCGTCGCAAGCCTGGGTGGATGTTCGCATCGCGCAATATGACGGCGGGCTGGACGATCTGCGCGGACAGGTTGGCGCGCATCGTTACGACTGGGATGCGGTGGACCTCGAACTGCCCGACGCGATTGCGGCGTGCAAGGAAGGTCTGCTCGAACCGATCGACGCCACGGGATTTCCGAAAAGCGATGACGGGATCGCGGCGGCGAACGATTTCGTGCCCGGCGCGCTCGGCGAATGTTGGGTGGGAAGCGTCGTTTATTCGCAGGTGATCGGGTTCGATCCCGCGCGCGTGAAAGGCCGGCCTAAGGTCATCGCGGATTTCTTCGATCTGAGGCGTTATCCGGGGCCACGCGGACTCAGGCGCAATTCGGCGAAACTCAATCTCGAACTGGCGCTGCTGGCTTCCGGCGTGAAGCCGAGAGAAGTTTACCGCACGCTTGCCACGCATGACGGCTTGATGCGCGCGCTCGCCAAACTCGACACCATCCGGCCCTTCATCGTGTGGTGGTCGAAAAGCGGCGATCCGCTGAAGATGCTGGCGGACCAGAAAGTGGTGTTCACCACCATGCCAAACAGCACGCTGTTCGACGCGGCGAAAGCCAAGCAGAAGGTGGGCGCGATCTGGGACTACCAGCTCTACGAGATGGACGTGTTCGGAATCCCGCGCGGCGACCCGAAGAAGCCCATGGCGATGGAGTTCCTGCATTTCGCGACCTCCACCAAGGCGCTGGCGCATGTGGCGGAGTGGGTGCCCTATGGCCCCGCGCGCAAATCCTCCATCGCGCTGGTGGACAAGAATCCGGAACTGGGCATTCCCATGCGGGGCTTCCTGCCCACAGCGCCCGAGCATTTCTCCCAGGCCTTCCGCGTGGACGATGCCTGGTGGGCCAGGCACGGCAAGGAGATCGCGCCGGTGTGGCGGGTCTGGGTGGAAGGCGCGAGCGCGAGCGATCTGCCGTGAACATTGCCGGGTGATGAAAAGACCCTGCGGTTGAAAGTTTCCAAACCTGGCAGCCACGCGAAACGATAGAACTCGCACGAAGTTGTTTCGCGCGCCGCATTGACAGCCGAGCCGCGCTCGCGGACTTTCAGGGCAGACCGCTTCGGGGCAGCGGAAGGGCTGGGATCATTCATGTTTTCTTATGCGGTGCGCCGTTTGCTGGGCGCGATCCCGACGCTCTTTGTCGTCATCACGCTCACCTTCTTCATGATGCGCGCCGCCCCCGGCGGGCCCTTCGACAGCCAGCGCCGCCTGCCGCCCGAAATCGAGCACAACATCAACGCGGTCTACAACCTCGACAAGCCGCTTATCGTGCAATACGGGCTTTATCTCGAACGGCTGGCGCATTTCGATCTGGGGCCGTCGTTCAAGAACCGCGATTTCACGGTGACCGAACTGATCGCGCAAGGCCTGCCGGTGAGCGCGCGGTTGGGCCTGACCGCGATGGCGTTCGCGCTTCTGTTCGGCGTGACGCTGGGCGTGTTGGCCGCGCTGAAGCAGAACCGCGCCGCGGATTACAGCGTGATGACGCTTGCGATGATCGGCATCACGATTCCCACGTTTGTGACCGCGCCTTTGCTGACCCTGGTGTTCGGCGTTTATGGGCTTTCGATCTTCGGTCACGACATCATGCTGCCGGTTGCGGGCTGGGGCGGCGGTGCGGGCATCAACATGGTCCTGCCGGTGACGGTTCTCGCCCTGCCGCAGATCGCCATCATCGCCCGGCTGGTGCGCGGGAACATGGTGGAGGTGCTGCATTCCAATTATGTGCGCACGGCGCGCGCCAAGGGCTTGCCCAATCATCTGGTGGTCACGCGCCACGCGCTGCGCGCGGCGCTGTTGCCGCTGGTGAGCTATCTGGGCCCCGCAATCGCGGCGCTTCTGACCGGATCGCTGATCGTGGAGACGATCTTCGGCCTGCCGGGGATCGGGCGCTACTTCGTGACCGGCGCCCAGAACCGCGATTACACGCTGGTGATGGGCGTGGTGATCGTCTACGCCGCGCTGATCATCCTCCTGAACCTGATCACCGATCTTCTTTATGCGGTGCTCGATCCGCGCGTGAGGTTCGACCGATGATCGCGACAGGCGCATCGGCGGCCAACGCCGAAGTGATGACGCAATCGCAGTTCGTGCGCGGGCGCAGCCTTTGGGTGGATGCGCGCCGCCGGCTGTTCCGCAACAAGGCGGCGGTGGTGAGCATGATCGTGCTGGCGCTGATCACGCTGGCTGCAATCTTCCTGCCGCTTGTCTGGCCGTATGGCTATGAAGACATCGACTATGCGCTGGTGAGTTGCGCGCCCGACTGGTGGCCCGATCCGGATGTGCTGTGCCATTCGGGCGGCATGCACATCTTCGGCTCGGACAATATCGGACGCGACCTGTTCGTGCGCGTGCTGTACGGCGCGCGGGTTTCGCTGGCGGTGGGGCTGGTGGCGACGTTCGTGAGCCTCGTGATCGGCGTCGCTTACGGCGCGACGGCAGGGTTCCTCGGCGGCGTGGTGGACAACCTGATGATGCGGGTGGTGGATATTCTTTATTCGCTGCCGTTCATCTTCTTCGTCATCATCCTGATGGTGGTGTTTCAGCAGAGTTTTATCCTGCTGTTCGTGGCCATCGGCG
>CAZTCU010000002.1:16246-32417 GCA_964612235.1 uncultured Rhizobium sp. | reverse complement strand
GAAACGCCCGGCCTGCGTGCCGCCCGAAAGCGTGAGGTCGCCCTTCGCATAGACGCTGATCGCACTGGTTCCCGCGCCATGATAGCCAAGCTGCGCGTAGCCGTTCGTCGCGGAAAGCGTGACGTTGTTCGCGGCAAGCGTGGTGGTTCCGCCCTGGCTGCCGACCGCCACGTCGCCCTGCGCATTCGCGCCGCCGACAACGATGCTGCCGCCATTGTTGGCATAAGCCGTTCCGGCGACGAGCGCGGCCGGATCGACTGTCGTGCCATCCCAACCGGCAACCGCGAGCAGCCCCGTCTTCGCCTGCACCGACGATACGAATGTCAGGTCATGCCGGGACAGGACGGTGAGGCTGCCGCCGACATTTGCGCCCGTCAGCGTCAACGATGACCCGTCATACAGCCAGGCGCTGCCCGGCGTCGAAAGGTTCGCCGAGTTGAACGCATTGTTCGCGCTGGTGAGGCTGATCTGGCCGCTGGTGGTCGTTGCGTTCAGGGCATTCGCATGGATCGCGTCGATCTGGCTGATGGCGCCGCCGGCCGAAACCGTCAGCGTGCCGCCCACATCGGCGTCGTCGATGACCAATGCCGACGCATCATAAAGCGAAGCATTGTTGTTGCCGGACGTCGTCAACGCCGCGTTGGCGAAACTGTTGCCGCTGTTGGTCAGGTTGATGGCGCCGCTGGTGGCAGTGGCGTTGAGCGCACCCGCATGGATCGCACCGCTCTGGCCGATGGCGTTGGCTGTCACCTTCAACGTGCCGCCGACATTTGCGCTGGCGACCGTCAGATTGGCGGCGTCGGCAAAGGTCGCGCCATTCGTTCCGCTCGTCGTCACGGCCAGCGTGTCGAACGTGTTGCCCGCGTCGGCCAGCACAATCGCGCCGCCGGTCGAGGAGACCGTCAGGGATTTTGCGTGAATGGCGCCGGACTGACCGATGGACGATCCGCCCGACAGCGAGAGATCGCCGCCGATATTGGCCGAGGAGATCGTAAGCGCGGCGGCGTCATAAAGCGTCGCGTCGTCGGTTCCGGCGGTCGCCAATGTCGCGACGGCAAACGAATTGCCGCTGTTCGCGAGATTGATCGCGCCGTGCGTCGTGGTGACGTTGAGGGCAGCCGCATGGATCGCGCCGGACTGGCCGATGGCGCCGCCGCCGGAAAGGTTCAAGGTTCCGCCGACAGTTGCGCCTGCAACGGTCAGGTCCGCGCCGTCGTAGAGCGAGGCATTGTCCGAACCGCCCGTCGATAGCGTAGCATTGGCGAAATTGTTGCCGCTGTCGGTGAGCGTGATCGCCCCACTCGTCGTGCTGACGTCAAGCGCATGCGCATGGATCGCGCCCGTCTGCCCGATGGCGCCGCCACCGGAAAGCGTCAGCGTGCCGCCGACATTCGCGCTCGCGACGGTCAAGGCCGAAGCGTCGTTCAGCGAAGCATCATCCGATCCGGCGGTGGAAACCGTCGCCGTCGCAAAACTGTTGCCCGCATTCGTCAGCGCAATCGCGCCATGCGTGGTGCCGACGTTCAACGCAGCCGCGTGAATGGCACCCGACTGCCCGATGGACGAGCCGCCCGAGAGCGTCAGCGTGCCGCCCACATTCGCACCCGAGATCGTCAGGGCACTCGCGTCATAAAGCGTGGCATCGTCCGAACCGGAGGTCGAAAGGGCCGCGGTCGCGAAAGCGTTGCCCGTGTTGGAAAGCGCAATGTCGCCGCCCGTTGCCGTCGCATTCAACGAAGCGGCATGGATAGCGCCCGTCTGGCCGATTGCCCCTTCGCTTGTCAGGGCAAGCGCGCCGCCGACATTGGCGCTGGCGATGGTCAACGAAGCCGTATCGTAAAGGGACGCATCGTCGGAACCCGACGTCGCAACACTTGCCGCGTTGAAGGCGTTGCCCGTATTCGTCAGGACGATATCGCCCGCCGTGGTCGACACGTTCAGCGTATCGGCGTGAATGGCACCCGTCTGGGTGATGCCGGCATCGCCCGACAAGGTGAGCGTTCCCCCGGCGGTTGCACCCGCGATGTTCAGCGCGGACGCATCATGCAGCGAGGCATCGCCCGTCGCCGACAGCGTGGCGTCGGCAAACGCATTTCCTGCGTCCGTCAGATCGATGTCGCCATTCGTTGTACTTGCAACCAGTGTGTCGGCATGAATGGCGCCAGTTTGCGAGATATCGCCGTCGCTGGTGACCGTGAGGATGCCGCCCACATCCGCGCCCGCGATGGCCAGCGCAACGCTGTCGTGGAACGAAGCGTCGTCCGAGCCGCCGGTCGATGTAGTCAGCGTGTTGAACACATTGCCGTCGTCGTTCAGCGTAATGCCGCTCGCAATCGTGCTGACGTTCAGCGCATCGGCGTGAATGGCGCCGCTCTGCCCGATTGTGCCGTCACCCGCCACCGTCAGCGTACCGCCGATACTTGCCCCCGAAATGATCAGATCGGAGGAATCATGGAACGAGGCGTCGTGCGTTCCCGCTGTGGTCGCATTGAGTGTGTCGAAAGCGTTGCCGGCATTTGTCAGCGCAACGTCGCCGCCCGTGGTCGTCACGTTCAACGAATGCGCGTCGATGGCGCCGGTCTGGCCAATCGAACCGCCGCCCGACAGCGTCAGGTCGCCGCCCACTGTCGCACTCGCGATGACAAGGTTGGACGCATCGTAGAGCGCAGCGTCGTATCCATCCGCGGTTTCAAGCGTGGCTGTCTGGAAACTGTTGCCCGTATTGGAAAGCGCGATCGCGCCGACCGTTGTCGAAACATTCAACGCATCGGCGTGGATGGCACCGCTCTGCCCAATCGCCGCGCCCCCGGAAAGCGTCAGCGTGCCGCCCACATTCGCGCTCGCGATGGTCAGCGCGGCCGCGTCATAAAGCGAGGCATCGTCGTCGCCCTGGGTCGCAAGGCTCGCCACCGCAAAATTGTTGCCGTTGTCGGTCAGCGTGATGCTGCCGTCGGTCGTGCTCGCGTTCAGCGCCTGGGCATGTATCGCGCCGCTCTGGCTGATGGGGCCGTCGGCCGTGAGCGTCAGCGTGCCGCCGACATTCGCCCCGGAGAGGCTCAATGCGGTTGCATCGTGCAACGACGCATTGTCCGTTCCCGATGTCGTCACATTGGCGATATCGAAGGTGTTGCCCGAATTCGTGAGGTCGATGGCGCCATTGGTCGTGGTGGCGATGAGCGCGTGCGCGTGGATCGCGCCGGATTGCGACAGCGGACCTTCCGAGGTCAGAGTCAACGTGCCGCTCACGTCGGCGCTTGTCACAACCAGGGCGGATGCGTCGTAAAGCGTTGCGTCTTCATCCGTCGAAACGGACGCCATGGCGAAGCTGTTTGACGTGTTCGCAAGCGTGATCGAACCCAATGCGCTTACATTCAGGATGGCCGCCTGGATCGCGCCCGTCTGCCCAATCGCGCCGCCGCCCGAAAGCGTCAGCGTGCCGCCGACATTCGCGCTGGAGACGGTCAGATCGGCGGAATCGTAAAGCGAGGCGTTGTTCGCGCCCGTGGTCGAGATGGACGCCGTGGCGAAGCTGTTTGCGCTATCGGTCAGCGTGATGTCGCCGCCGGTTGTGGAGACATTCAGCACGGCCGCATGGATCGCACCGGTTTGATCGATCGCTCCCGCGCCCGAAAGATCGAAGGTTCCGCCCACATTCGCGCTGGAGATCGTCAGCGCGCTCGCATCGTAAAGCGTCGCGTCGTCGGTGCCTGCGGTGGACACGGCGGCGGTGGCGAAATTGTTGCCCGCATTCGAAAGCGTAATGTCGCCGCCCGTCGTGCCGACGTTCAGCCCCGCCGCATGGATCGCACCCGTCTGGCCGATGGATCCGCCGCCCGACAAGGTGAGCGTGCCGCCGACATTGGCGCTGGCGATAATCAGGTTGGAGGCATCGGTGAACGAGGCGTCGTCCGCGCCGGATGTGGAAAGCGTTGCCGTCGCGACCGTGTTGCCCGCGTTGGTCAGCGTGATCGCGCCATGGGTCGTGGTGGCGACCAGCGAAGCGGCATGGATGGCGCCGCTTTGGCCGATAGCCCCGCCGCCGGAAAGCGTGAGCGTACCGCCCACAGTCGCGCCGGCAATCGTAAGGTCCACCGCATCGTAGAGCGATGCGTTGTCGGTTCCTGCCGTCGCCAGTGTGGCTATCGCAAAGCTGTTGCCCGCATTCGTGAGGTTTATCGCGCCGCCCGTCGTCGTCGCGTTCAACGATGCCGCGTGGATCGCGCCCGTCTGGCCGAGCGAACCGTCGACCGACAAGGTGAGGTCGCCGCCGATATTCGCGCTTGCCACGACCAGGTTCGTCGCGTCGAAGACGGAGGCGTCGTCGGTGCCGGAGGTGGAAAGCGTCACCGTGCCGAAATTGTTGCCGGAATTGGTCAACATGATCGCGCCGGCGGTGGTCGCGGCGTTCAGCGCCGCGGCATGGATCGCGCCTGTCTGGCCGATGGCACCGCCGCTCGAAAGCGTCAGCGTGCCGCCGACATTCGCGCTGGCGACCGTGAGATCGGATGAATCATAGAGTGACGCGTTGTCCGTTCCCGAGGTCGAAATCGTGGCGGGGCCGAAACTGTTGCCGGCGTTCGTGAGCACAATCGCGCCGCCCGTCGTCGCGACATTCAGGGTGGCCGCAAGGATCGCGCCTGTTTGACCGATGGAACCCGCGCCGGACAACGACAGATCGCCGCCGATATTGGCGCCCGCGATGGTCAACGACAGCGAGTCATAAAGCGAAGCATCGTCTGTGCCGGATGTCGCAAGCGTTGCGGTATTGAACGCGTTCCCCGCATTCGTCAGCACGATCGCGCCGTTCGTCGTGGTGACGCTGAGTGCGTTCGCGTGAATCGCGCCCGATTGACCGATGGAACCGCCGCCGGACAAGGTCAGCGTGCCGCCCACCGTTGCACCCGTGATGGTCAGGTTGGAGGCGTCATAAAGCGTGGCGCCGCCTGGCGTGGAAAGCGACGCCGTGGCGAACGTATTGCCGGTGTTCGCAAGCGTGATCGCGCCCGTGGCCGTCACGTTCAAACCGTTCGAATGGATGGCGCCGCTTTGGCTGACGGCCCCACCGCCCGAGAGATTAAGGGTTCCGCCGACATTCGCGCTCGTCACCGTCAGGTCGGAGGCGTCGTAAAGCGAAGCATCGTCCGTGCCGCCGGTCGCCAGGCTGGCCGTGGCGAAATTGTTGCCCGTGTTGGTCAGCGTGATCGCGCCGTTCGTTGTCGCGACGTTCAACGCCGCGGCCTGGATCGCGCCGCTCTGGCCGATCGTTCCCGCACCCGAAAGGTTGAGCGTGCCGCCGATATTGGCGCTGGAGACGATCAGGTTCGACGCATCATAAAGTGTGGCGTCGTCCGTCCCCGACGTGGACAGGACTGCCGTGGCAAATGCGTTGCCCGTATTCGACAACACGATGTCGCCGTTCGTCGTGGCGGCGTTCAAGGCGCCTGCATGAATGGCGCCGGTCTGAAGAATGGAACCGCCGCTGGAAAGCGTGAGCGTGCCGCCCACATCCGCGCCGGTCAAAGTGAGATCGGGCGCGTTGTAGAGCGCGGCGTCGTTCGCGCCGCCCGTCGCCACATAAACGGGGCCGAAATTGTTGCCCGTGTTGGTCAGGCTGATCGGGCCGCTGCTGGATGAGACATTGAGCGTCGCGGAATGGATCGCGCCGCTCTGGCCGATGGATGCGCCGCCCGACAGCGTAAAATCGCCGCCGATATTCGCGCTCGTGATGGTCAGGGCCGATGCGTCATACAGGGTCGCATCGTCCGTGCCGGAGGTGGAAAGCGCAGCCGTCGCGAAGGCGTTGCCCGTGTTGCCGAGCGCGATGGCGCCGTTCGTCGTGGTCACGTTGAGGGCGTGCGCAATGATCGCGCCGCTCTGCCCTATCGAGCCGCCGCCGGACAATGTCAGTGTGCCGCCGACATTCGCGCCGGTCATGACAAGATTGGAGGCATCGTAAAGTGTCGCGTCATATGCACCGGACGTCACCACATTGGCGGTATCGAATGTATTGCCGCTGTTGATGAGCGTAATCGCGCCGCCCGTGGTGCTCGCAATCAACGCATCGGCATCAATGGCGCCTGTCTGGGTTATGGCCGCGCCGCCCGACAACGTAAGATCGCCGCCGACATTGGCGCTTGTCACGCTCAGCGCCGATGCGTCATGCACCGACGCATCGCCCGATGCGACCAACACCAAGGTATCGAATGTGTTACCCGCATTTGCGAGCGTGACGGCGCCGCCCGATGCGGTAACGCTCAGGGCGTGGGTGTGAATGGCGCCCGATTGGCCGATGGCGCCGCCCCCGGTCAAAGCAAGGTTGCCCCCAACCGTTGCCCCGGTGACCGTCAGACTAGCTGCATCGTAGAGTGTTGCGTTATCCGCGCCCGATGTTGTCAGGCTCGCCGCGCCAAAATTGTTGCCGGCATTCGTCAGCGTGATCGCGCCACTGGTCGTCGTGGCATTCAGCGACGCCGCAAGGATTGCGCCGACCTGAGTGATCGCCCCCGCGCTGGTCAAGCTTAGCGCGCCACCGACATTCGCGCTCGTCACGCTCAGGGCCAGCGCATCGTAAAGCGAGGCGTTCCCCGATCCGCTCGTCGTCACTGTCAGCGTGTTGAAGGTGTTGCCGGAATTCGTCAGCGCAATCGCCCCGCCCGACGCCGAAACATTCAGGTCATGGGTGTGGATCGCGCCGCTCTGGCCTATCGAAGCGCCGGACAACGTCAGGTCACCGCCGATGGCGGCGCTCGCGATGGTTAGAGAAGACGCGCTGTAAAGGGTCGCGTCGTCCGTTCCGGAAGTGGAGAGGTTCGCGGTCCCAATGGTGTTGCTCGCATTGGAAAGCGTGATCGCACCGTTCGTCGTAGTGGCGTCGAGTGTTCCCGCTTGGATAGCGCCCGTTTGCCCGATGGTGCTTCCACTTGTGAGCGTCAGCGTACCGTCGACATCGGCGCTCGCAATGACGAGCGCGGCGGCCTGATAGATCGTCGCATCGCCGGTTGCCGCCAGTGCGGCCGTGGCGAACGAATTGCCCGTATCCGTCAGCACGATCGAGCCGCCGGTGGTGGAGGCGGAAAGCGTCGACGCGAGAATTGCGCCGGACTGCGCGATGTTGTTGCCGCCGGAAAGGGTCAGGTCACCGCCAACCGTCGCACTGGTGACGCTGAGCGCCGACGCGTCGGCAAGCGTTGCATCATCCGTCCCGGCTGTGGTCACCGTCACCGTATTGAAGGTGTTTGCCGCGTTCGAAAGCGTGACGGCGCCGTTTGTCGTGGTGATGCTCAACGCATTTGCGTGTAGCGCACCGCTCTGCGTAATCGCCCCTCCGCCCGAAAGCGTCAGGTCGCCGCCGACTGTTGCGCCGGCGATGTTCATGTTCGCGGAATCGTAAACCGAGGCGTTGAGCGATCCCGTAGTGGAGAGCGTAACGTCGCCGAACGTATTGCTGGCGTGCGTCAGCGTGATGGCGCCGCCCGTGCTGCTCGCGCTCAAGGCCGCGGCGTGGATCGCGCCCGTTTGGCGAACCGTGCTGGCGCCGGAAAGCGTGAGCTTGCCGCCGACATTGGCGCTGATCACCGTCATCGCCGACGCATCATAGAGAGATGCGTCGTAAGCACCGGACGTGGTGATGGTCGCGAGCGCGAAGGTGTTGCCGGTGTTCGACAGATTGATCGCGCCGCCCGTGCTGCTGACGACCAATCCGCTCGTGTGAATGACGCCGGTCTGCGTGATCGCGCCACCGCTGGACAGAGTGAGGTCGCCGCCGATGAGTGCGCTCGTCACCGTGAGCGCCGATGCATCGTAGATCGACGCGCTGCCGCCGGTGAGACCAAGCGAGATGCTGTTGAATGTATTGCCGGTGTTGGTCAGCGTCACCGAGCCCGGTAGCGTTGTGATATTCAGCGCATCCAGATGGATCGCGCCCGTCTGCGTGACGGACCCGCTTGGGTTGATCGTCAGGTCGCCGGTGCCCAGATCGCTCGCGCCGAGCGCAATGGTCGAAGCAAGCGATGCGATGTAGGCATTCGCGCCCGCCGTATGCAGGGCAACCGACTGTACGGAAAGCTGCAACGGATTGGCCGATGTGCCGATGCTGGCGCCGTCGCTGCCGTCTCCGGTCAGGGTGATATCCGCCGACTTGGCCGTGATGGACACGTTGCCCGACCGCGCGATGGAATGCGCCGAAAGAACGACCGCGCCATTGCCCGAATTCTGGATAGAGGCGTTGAATGCGATGTCATGCCCCGCGAGCAGGCTCAGCGAATTTGCGCTCGAATAGGTGAGGTTATTGTCGACGGTGATGTCGTTCGTGGCCTGAAGCGAGACGTTGGTGGAGGCAAGCGCGCTGGTGATCGTGCTCGGATCGATGTTCGAACCGCCGATCCCGTCCGCGCCGCCACTGACGATATCTATGTTGGTCGGATCGAGCAGCCAGGTGCCGGTAATGCCTTGTGCCGCGGACGTGTCGACTTTCGCATCGCTTCCGACGTGAAGCTTCTCGCCGGAGGTTTCGACAATCCCGCCGTTCCCGCCTTCAGCCCCGCCCTTGGCGCTGGCATTGCCGGAGAACGTCGTTTGTCCGTCGGACCAGACCGAAATCTTCCCGCCATCGCCTTGTGTGATCGCATCGGCGGAAATGGAAGCCTTGCCGACATTGGTGGTCTGCGCGTTGGCGATGCTTCCCTGCCCGTGCAGCCCGCCGCCGATCTGGACGGTTCCGCCGCCACGATCGCCCGATGCATCGATGGTTGCGCCATCGGTCACGTTCACGGTCCCGCCGGTAACGGAAACCGAGCCGCCGGTTTCGCCCTCGGCGCGCCCTGAGGCGCTGATCGAACCACCGGCGTTCACTGTCCCATCGGGACCGGCATCGAAGACGATCTCGCCGTTGCGCGCGGAAACGCTGTTGGCTTCCACGACGCCGGTATTGTTGATGACGTTGTTCTCGATGTTGCGCGCCGCGCGCGCCGTGACCAGCACGCTGCCGCCATTGGCCGAGATCGTTCCCGAATTGGAAACAAGCGCCGGAGCGGCGGCGCCATTGGCATCCTTCGGCGTCTGGGCGACTGGCTTTCCGACCTGATAACGGATCAGGTTGTCGCCATCGAGGTCCACCGTGAAGGTGCGCGCGCCGCCCAGAACAACACTACCCAGATCCGCCCGTATCACGCCTTCGTTGGAAACCTGCGTCGCGGAAAGAACCACAGACCCGCCCTTGGCCGCGGTGATGGTGCCCTGGTTCACCACCGCCGCGTCGGCATTGGCCGACGGCTTGGTGAAGCGATAACGGCCTTTGCGGAAATCGTCGTCCGTGATGTCGGATGTCGTCGCCAGCAATCCGCCCACATTCACCTGCGCGCCGTGGCCGAACATCACGCCGTTGGAATTGAGCAGCCAGATGTTGCCGTTCGCCAGCATCTGCCCGTCGATGAACGATGCGTTGGGTCCGGTCACGCGATTGACCGTCAACGAATTGGCCGTCGGCTGGTTGAAGACGACCGATGATCCGTTGGGAATCGAGAAGCTGTTCCAGTTGATCAGCGCCTTGTTGCTCGACTGGTCGACGACGGTTTTGTTGGCGTTCGGCGTCGAGATCGTGGCGCTGCCGACGGCCACCGATCCGCCGCTCGGCCCGCCCGCCCGCGCGACTGGCGAAACAAGCAGCGCTGTGGCCACCAGCGCGCTCGTCGCCAGCAGCCTTCCCTTCAGCAATCCCGATGTCGCCCGCTTCATGTTGGCGCTCCCGGTCAAAATGCTATCGCAAGGTCGACAAGCGCCTTGCTCGCTTTCCTGCCGTTGTCGCTGCCCGGAACGGCACGCAGCGTGCGCGCGCCCTCAACGGCCAGATAGATGCTGTAGGGAAACCAGAACCTCAGACCGATGCCCGTCGATGCGATGGACGCATCTTCCAGCGGAAGCCCCGCCGTCGGCGGGCGATCCTTGTTCCACACCTTTGCCACGTCGAAGAAAGCGTAAGGTTCGAAATTCTTCGCCGCGATGTCGGTCAGGCGCGTGTCATATCGAAGTTCGAACGATCCCGCCAGCCCGCTGTCGCCCGAAATCGCACCGGGCTCGTAACCGCGCCCAATCTGCGTGCCGCCGAACAGGATTTGTTCGCCCGTTATCAGCGGTTGAAATGAATGTTGTGCATTGCTTGTCAGCGCAAAGCTGACATTGCTTCCCAATGCCTTGCTATAACGCCCGCTCCACACAACCTTGGTGAAGACGGTCCGGCCCGCCAGCGAAAGGTCGGGCGAATGATTGGGCGAGGCGCCAAGGATCGGCAATCCCTGCGAAAGGTCCAGCGTGCTGCTGAAATTGCCGCCGAGAAAATCGCGGCTCGCATAACCCAGACTGATGTCTGCCACGCGCCAGGTGTCATGGTTGATGCCGATGCCGAGGATTTCGACCTTCGCATCCTGGAACGTCACCCCGCCGTCGAGTGTCAGCGTATCGGCCCGGGTGCGGACCAGCGGATAGGTAAGGCGCGGCCCCACCGCCCAGCTGTCGGTGCGGATTTCGGCCGGGCCGAGCGAGCCGCCCGGGGCGCCATGCGATACCGCGCCAAGAAGCGTTCCGCTCAAGCCGTCGTCGCCGATGGCGGAGACATAGCGCAACTGACCGGCGAGCTGTTTGTGCAGATCGAACGGCGCCATGGTGACAGCGGCGTTGAGTTCGTCAGGGCCGAGCAATCCGCGATAGGCGGCCGTGCCGCTGACGGTCCAGACACCCGTAAATTGCGATCCCCGATTCATCGTCGACAGCACGCCGCTGAGCGTGGGCTGGGCGACGGTGACCGCGAGATTGGCTGCGCCCGCGACATCCGGCGATGGGCTCAACACCCCTGTTGCGGTCACGCCGGGAATATTGTTGGCCAGTAACAGCGATCGTTCGATGGTCGCGCTGCGCAACGGCTTTTCGCGAATGACGGGATCGAGATAGGCCTTGACCAGACTCTGCGTGCGCGCGTTGGCGCCTTCCACCGAAGTGCTGTTCACGAATCCTTCGACCACGCGGATGGTGAATATGCCGTCGTTCACATGCTGCGGCGGAACATAGGCACGCACGAGCAGATACCCGGCCGCGCGATACTGCTTTTCGATTCCGTCGGCGACGTCGAAGATGTCGCCCAGCGAAACTTCTTTTCCGATCAACTTCTCATATAGAGGTCGAAAACTTTCCGGCCGCAGCGTCACGGCACCTTCGACGCGAATACCGGCGACCTTGAACCGGATCTCGTCGACAGCACGCGGCACCGCCGAACGGTGCGGCGCTTCCACGCTGAAGTCGACATCGGGAACGGATTGCGCTTCCGGCACCGGACGATCGTGTCCGGGTTGCACCGCGCCGGGAAGAACGACAGTCTGCGCCAACGCCTGCGATGACAGAAGGCAGCAGGACACGACCGCTGAAACGCAGCGCAATACGCATACGCGGCGGCCCGATTGCGTGCCCACCAAATTTACCCCAACAGCCCGTTAACGTCGCCGAGATTTGCCTCGAACCTTAGTGTTCAATGTAACAGGGGGGTGCAAAAGGTGGCAACGGAAACAGCCCACCATCGTAACCTTGTCTTTGAAAATATTGGGATTTTACCACACTGCCGGAATCGCGCCCCGCTCCGTGTGCAGATAGTCATCTAAGCGTATGATTCCCATGCGTTTCCAACTCCCGTCCCATTTTGGCCAACCAGGACGGGCCAATCTTTACGCTATCCGCGCCCGCGCGGCCTTCGGGGTGCCCGCCCCATGTAGAGGTTTGGGAATATTGGATAATTCTTGGAATGCACGGAAACAGGACACGGAGAGCCGACCCTCCGTCCCCTGACGAAAAAACTGCGGCACAACCGCACTAAGTCGTTTGAGCTAAGGACGGTTTGCGTCTTTCGCATCAGCTTCTGCGCGATTTGCGCTTCGTCTTGCGGGCGCCTTTCTTGCGCTTGGGCACCTTCTTTCCCTTCTTGCGCGCCTCCGACAGGCCGATGGCAATCGCCTGCTTGCGGCTTTTGACCGTGCCGCCGCGTCCGCCCTTGCCGCGCTTCAGTTTGCCTTTCTTCTTTCGCCGCATCGCGCTTTCGACATCCTTGCCGGCGCTGCGCGAATATTTCCTGGCCATGACGTCCTCCGCATTTCCGTTCAACGAAGACAACAACGCTTCGCGTCCGATTTGGTGGCACCGGCGGGAGCCTCAGCCCCCACCGCGCAGGACGCGATCATATCGAACGCATCCAACACCACTTTCCGGCGCACGGCACAGCGCGCAGTCTGCTGCGTCCGCTCAATCGGATTCTGTTGAGGGTGCAACCCGCCACTGTGTGAATTTTTGAAAGCGGATCGCTTTGCTAGCGAATGGTGCCCAGAAGAGGACTCGAACCTCCACGCCGTGAAGCGCTAGTACCTGAAACTAGTGCGTCTACCAATTCCGCCATCTGGGCACTTTAGGGGGCGGATGTGTATGGGGCCGCCAAGGGGCTGTCAACAAAGGAAGATCAGCCTGCCGCGAAGATCGAGCCTTCCATGTCCGGGGTGCGGTTCTGGGTCGCCAGATAGTGCTCCCGCCAGGCCAGAACCTGGGGTTTCACGCGGCGTTTGGAGGGATGGAAGGTCGGGCTGAAATAGCCCGGAATGCCCATCAGCACATGCCGCCAGACGCCCGGCGCCACCCAGTGATACCAGAACGACCGGGCCCAGCCGCGCAGATTGAACAGTTCGCCCCGGTGCCAGAGGAGCCACATGGGCAGGAACGTGCTCATCGAGATGAAATCCAGCGTCACGATCACCATCGCGATGCAACGCACGAGATAACCGCGCAAGCCGGGATTCATCGCCTTGTAGACGTCGAAGGCGACGGCCTTGTGCTCCTCTTCTTCCATCGCGTGCCAGCGCCACATGTCGCGATAGAAGGGATGCGCGGGTCCGATCACGCGCGGGTCGGCCAGCGCATGTTCGGCGAACAGCGCGGTGAAATGCTCATACCCGCAGGTGGCGGCCAACTGCCCACGATGGGGCAGATATTTGCGCGCGAGCCGCGTCACCGACTTGATCATCTTGTCGAACTTGTGGACCGGAATGCCGCGCTCGGCCAGCAGCGCATTATAGGCGTCATGCTCGCGCGAATGGATGGCTTCCTGTGTCGTGAAGGCGCGTACCTGGCGTTTCAGCACAGGGTCTTTGATCTCGCGCGCATAGTTCTTCACGCTGTCGATGAAGAAACGCTCGCCTTCCGGGAAAGTCAGCGACAGCGCGTCGTAATAGGAGCTGATGACGGGATTGCCGCCGTGCCAATATTCCGGCAGCGACTTGTCGAAGCCGAAATGGAGATTGCGGGGTTCGATATCCTCGCGGAGCTTGAAACCGGTCTCGGCGTTCATCGCGTCTCTCCCTGGCTTGCGGGAACGAAATCGATCTTGTCGCGCACGGCGCAATCGGGGCAAGCCCAGTTGTCGGGAATCTCGCCCCATTTCGTGCCGGGTGCGAAGCCTTCCCGCGCCATTCCGTTCGCCTCGTCATAGACGAAACCGCATTCGGGGCAGGTGTAGCAGGCCATATCAGGCACTCGCGTAGCGGCGCAGCAATTTCTCGCGGCGCGACGGCTGCAGGTTGGCTTTGGTGAGATCGCCTTTGTAATGCGCGATGACGCGCTTATCCATCAGGCGATACCAGAAGAAGGGGAGATAGGCCGGCAACAGCATCCCCGCATATCCCACCGGCAGTTGCGGGCTGTTCTCGAAATGGCGCAGCGCCTGGAACCGCCGCATGGGATTGGCGTGGTGATCGGAATGCCGCTGCAGCTGATACAGAAACACATTCGACATGATGTGGTTGTTGTTCCACGAATGCTCCGGCTCGCAGCGGACATAGCGGCCGTTCGCATCCTTCTGACGCAACAGGCCGTAGTGCTCGATGTAGTTCACGACTTCGAGCAGCGACGCGCCGTAGAAAGCTTGAACAAACAGGAACGGCAAAACCTTCGGCCCCAGCCAGATCGCAAGCGCTCCGAACAACAGAGCCGTCATCGCCCAGGATTGCAGATTTTCATTGTCCCAATGCCACGCGCCATGGCCGCGCCGCGAAAGACGCTCTCGCTCCAGCGACCACGCAGACCTCACCGAACCGATCATCGTGCGCGGCAGGAACGCCCAGAAGCTTTCGCCCATCCGCGAGCTTGCCGGATCTTCCGGCGTTGCCACGTTGCGGTGATGGCCGCGATTGTGTTCGACGAAGAAATGTCCATACGCCACTGGCGCCAGTGTGATGCGCGAAAGCCAGCGCTCCAGATTCTCGCGCTTGTGGCCCAGTTCATGTGCGGTGTTGATGCCGATGCCGTTGATCATGCCGACGCTGAAGATCAGGCCTGTGAAGGCGACCCAGCCCGTGGTGGGTTGCACCGCCAACCATGCGCCATAGATCGTCACGCCGTACTGGATCGGAATATAGGCGTAGACGATCCAGCGATAATAACGGTCGCGTTCCAGATCGGCGATGGCCGCATCCGGCGGATTGGTCTTATCGGCGCCGATCAGGAGATCGAGAAACGGCACGACCAGATAGACAATGATGGGCGTACCCCAGGCGCCGAAGACAGCCCCATTGATATGGAAATTGATAAGCCCGATCAGCACCAGAAGCGGCAACGCCGGACTGAGCAGCCACCAATAGCGTTTGCCGTCGGTCCACGAAGCAGTCATGGTCGCCGTGGTCATCTGGTGCCCTCGATTATCTCGCCATTGTTCAATGGCACATTGTATAGTGTTGAGACATCTCCCCGTCAAGAACAACCGCCATGAGCAGCCCCTCCGAAGCCCAGGAATTCACCATCGACGAATTGGCGCGTGAAGCCGGCACCACCGTCCGCAACATCCGCGCGTATCAAGAGAAGGGCTTGCTCCCCCCGCCCGAAAAGCGTGGCCGTGTAGGGATTTACGGCAGATCCCATCTGGCCCGGCTCAGGCTCATCTCCCCCTTGCTTGAGCGCGGCTATTCGCTCGCCAATGTGGCGGAGCTGATCGGCGCCTGGGAAGGCGGGCACGACATTTCCAAGCTGCTCGGCCTGGAAGCCGCGATCACCAGCCCCTGGTCGAACGAACCTGAGGCGGTCATCCCGAAGGAAAAGTATTTCGAGATGTTCGGCGATTCGATGACGCCGGAAGCTCTCGCCGACGTTCTCAAAAACGGCATCGTGCGGATCGAAGGCGACACGATTTATGCCTCCAGCATGAAGCTGGTTCAGGCCGGTGCGCTGCTCGCCCGGGAAGGCGTGCCGCTTCAGGAGCTGACGAAAATCGTCGCCGAATTGCGTGCGCATTCCGAAGAGGTTGCGGGCAAGCTGATGGAGCTTGTGACGAAGTATATATTCGACCGCTATGGAAAGGACGCGCTGCCGCCGCCGGAGGAAGTGCCGCGGCTGGCGGAGTTGATCTGGCAGTTGCGCCCCATGACGTTGCAGATCGTCGATGCCGAAGTCGGTCACGCGCTCGAACGCGCAGCCGACAAGCATCTCGGCGAAAAACTTTCCAAGATCATGGAACGCATTCAAACCAAAGCTTGACGGAGGGCGATCATGCTGGTGGCGACGACGGAAAAGGTTGCGGGATACAGGACAAAACAAACGCTGGGCCAGGTGTTCGGCCTCGTCGTGCGTTCACGCGGCATCGGCGGCAACATCGTGGCGGGCCTGCGCTCCATCGTCGGCGGCGAGATCCACGAATACACGCAGCTTCTGGAAGAAACCCGCAAACAGGCGCTCGACCGCATGGTGCGCAACGCGACCGTGATGGGCGCCAACGCCGTGGTGATGATGCGGTTCGATTCTTCGGAAATCGGCCAGTCCATGAGCGAGATCGTGGCCTATGGCACGGCCGTCATCGTGGAGCCGGAGGCCTGAACCATGCTGCGCGCCCTCGTCCTCGCGTTTGGCGCCATCGGATTCCTCGCGGGCCTGTTCGCGCTCGCCGTTCACGCCTTCCCGCCCGCCGCGATCTTCGCGTTCTGGGGCGCGCTCGTGGTGATAGGCACCATCTACGAGCGTTACAGATACAAGCCGCTCGAAGCCGGCCGTCCCGGCAGCGGCTGGGTGGCAACCTCGGAACGCTTCATCGACGACGAGACGGGAAAGGCCGTGACCGTCTATCTCGACCCCAAGACCGGCGAACGGAAATATGTGACGGAATAAG
>CAZTCU010000002.1:0-16146 GCA_964612235.1 uncultured Rhizobium sp. | reverse complement strand
GACATGACCAAAGACACGCTCATCACGATTTTCGGCGGCGCGGGCCTTGTGGGCCGTTACACGGTGCGGGCACTGGCCAGGGCGGGCTACCGCTTGCGCGTCGGCGTGCGGCGGCCGAGCACGTCGGGCTATCTCGTCTCGATGGGCCATGTGGGCCAGATCCAGCTTTGCAAGGCCGATGTGCGCAATGAAGACGCCGTTCGCGCCGCACTGAAAGGCGCCCACGCCGCTGTCAATCTGGTGGGCGCGCTCTACCAGCGCGGACAAAGTTTCGACGATGTGCATGTCGCCGCCGCCGCACGGATCGCGCATTTGGCCAAGGAAGCTGGCGTGCAAACGCTGGTGCATGTCTCGGCCATCGGCGCCGACCCGAATGCGGACTCCGGCTATGCGCGCTCCAAGGCCGAAGGCGAACGCGCCGTGCGCGAGATATTCCCCGGCGCACCCATCCTGCGTCCGTCCGCGATCTTCGGACCCGAAGACAAGTTCTTCAATCAGTTCGCCTCGATGGCGCGCTACTTCCCTGCCCTGCTGCTGCCCGGCGGCGGTCACACGAAACTCCAACCGGTGTTCGCGGGCGATGTGGCGCTCGCGATCCAGAAATGTCTCGAAGATCCCACCACGCACGGCCAGACCTACGAACTCGGCGGGCCGCGCATCTATACCTTCCGCGAGATGATGGAATTGATCCTGCGCGAAACCCACCGTAAGCGGCTGCTGGTTTCCGTGCCCTATCCGCTGATGATGCTGCAAGCCACGCTGTTCGGCCTCATTCCCGGTTCGCCGCTGACGCGCGATCTGGTGAAGTTCTCGAAAGTGGACGACGTGGTTTCGCCGGATGCGAAAACCTTCGCCGACCTCGGCATCGCGCCGGATTCGGTGGAAGCCATCGTGCCGCAATATCTCTGGCGTTTTCGCCGCGAAGGCCAATACGCCAAACTGCCCGACGAAAAGCTTATCGCAGCGTCAAAACCGCAATGATCGCGAAGCCCGCGGCGATCCGATACCAGCCGAAGGGTTTCAGGCCGTAGCGTCCGATGAAGTCGATGAACGTCTTCACGACGAAATAAGCCACGACAAACGACACTACAAAACCGATCGCGATCTCGATGCCGGCGCCCGCATCGAGTTCGTGCCGATTCTTGTAGATATCGAATACCGTCGCGCCCAGCATTGTCGGCACCGCGAGGTAAAATGTGAAAAGCGCCGCCGCCTTGCGCTCCACGCCCAACAATTCGCCACCCAGGATGGTTGCCCCCGAACGCGACACACCGGGAATGATTGCAAGCACCTGACAGATGCCGATCTGGAGCGCCTTTGAATAAGGCAGCCGGTCCCCATCGAAGTATCGAGGCTTTGGCGAGAGCCTTTCGAACAAGAGAATGAAAATGCCGCCCAGGATCAGCGTCGCCGCAATCACCATCGGCGCGATGTCTTCGCGGAATAATACGTTCTTGATGAAGCTGTGGGCCGCAGCGCCGATCACCGCTGCGGGCAGGAACGCGATGATGATCGAAAGCGCGAAGTGCCGTGCCTCGTTGCTTTTCGGCAGGCCAACAGCCGCGCTCCAGAACCGCTGCCAATAGACGACGACCACCGAAAGGATCGCGCCGAACTGGATGACGATGGGGAACACCTCCCCCTTAGGGTGAAAACCGAGCAGTTCCTGCGCGATCAGCAGATGCGCCGTCGAAGAAACCGGCAAAAACTCGGTCAGTCCCTCAACGATGCCCAGAAGCACAGCGACCACGGCATCGTGCATGGGAATTCCCGCTCCAAATCAGCTCCGCACCTGCCTAACACGCTTTCAACAAAGGAGAAATTCCACAAAAGGACAATAATTCTGTCTTGTAGATATGCTCTCCTTGTTATGCATTCCAGGACTATCGGATAAGACCGAACTTATAGACAGTAATATTGTCTTATATTGAAGATTCTTCTGGATTTGGACAAATTTCCTAGGTTATAGAGTCATCATGACGGGAATCGTCCCTCTTTTCGTGGAGTTGTCCGGCCGTGGCCGAGAAGATGTTGCGCTTTGTGTCTTTGGAGCAGGAGCCGCCTGAAAAGCGGCCTTCGGCGGAGCGCGCCCACGACTTCCACGAGATCTATGCCGAATTCATCGCCGCCAAGGCCGCCCAGCAAGCCTCGCGCTGTTCGCAATGCGGCGTGCCCTTCTGTCAGGTGCATTGCCCTCTCTCAAACAACATCCCCGACTGGCTGAAGCTTACCGCGGAGGGCCGGCTGGAAGAGGCTTACGAACTCTCGCAAGCCACCAACAACATGCCGGAGGTTTGCGGCCGCATCTGCCCGCAGGACCGGCTGTGCGAAGGCAATTGCGTCATCGAACAATCCGGCCACGGCACCGTCACCATCGGCGCGGTCGAGAAATACATCACCGACACGGCCTGGCAGCGCGGCTGGGTCAAACCGCTGAAACCCGGACGCGACCGCGGCCAGAGTGTCGGCATCGTGGGCTCAGGCCCCGCCGGTCTCGCGGCGGCGGAAGAACTGCGGCGCAAGGGCTATCACGTCACCGTATACGACCGGCACGATCGCGCGGGCGGCCTGCTGATCTACGGCATCCCGAATTTCAAGCTGGAAAAGGAAGTCGTCGAACGCCGCGTGAAGCGGCTTGCCGATGGCGGCATCCGGTTCAAGCTGAATTGCGAGATCGGCCGTGACGCCAGCTTCGAACAATTGCGCGGCAGGCATGATGCCGTGTTGATCGCAACCGGAGTCTATAAGCCGCGCGAGATCGAGGCGCCGGGTTCGGGCCTTGGCCGTATCGTGCCCGCGCTCGACTATCTCATCGCCTCCAACCGCAAGGGGTTGGGCGACAGCGTTCCCGAATTCGACAACGGAACGCTGAATGCGGACAACAAGCACGTCGCCGTCATCGGCGGCGGCGACACGGCGATGGATTGCGTGCGCACCGCGATGCGTCAGGGCGCGAAGTCCGTCTCCTGTATCTATCGCCGCGACCGCGAGAACATGCCGGGCAGCTTGCGCGAAGTGGCCAACGCCGAAGAAGAAGGCGTTGTCTTCGAATGGCTCACCCTGCCGAAGGGCTTCCTCGGCCGCGAAAATGTCGGCGGTGTGCGCATCGCGCGCATGCGGCTGGGGATGCCCGATGCGTCCGGCCGCAAGGCGCCTGAAGAAGTGAAGGGTGCGGATTTTTCGCTCAAGGCCGATCTCGTCATCAAGGCGCTGGGCTTCGATCCCGAAGACCTGCCCACCATCTTCAAGACGCCCGATCTCGCGGTCTCCAAATGGGGAACGATCCGCGTGAAGCCGTCCACCATGATGAGCAATCTCGACGGCGTGTTCGCCGCCGGTGACATCGTGCGCGGCGCGTCGCTGGTCGTCTGGGCCATCCGCGATGGCCGCGACGCGGCCGCCTCGATCCACACCTACCTGCAGGCAAAAGCGCAGATCGCGCTGGCGGCGGAGTGATGGCCATGAGCAACGCCGAACAGGAAATCGCCCGCTACCGCGCCAACGCAAAAAAGTTGGAAGAGGCGCATCTCTATTCGCCGGATCAGGAACACGACGCCTGCGGCGTAGGCTTCGTGGCCGCGCTCGACGGCAAGCCGCGCCGCGAAGTCGTGGCGCGTGCCATCGATGCGCTGAAAGCCGTCTATCATCGCGGCGCCGTCGATGCCGACGGCAAAACGGGCGACGGCTGCGGCGTACATCTGCAAGTGCCGCAGGAATTCTTCCGCGCGGCGGTGGAACAAACCGGTCACAAGCTGCGGTCGGGACGCATCGCTGTCGGCCAGATATTCCTGCCGCGCACCGACTACGCGGCACAGGAAACCTGCCGCACCATCGTCGAATCCGAAATCCTGCGGATCGGCTTCTATCTTTATGGCTGGCGTCAGGTGCCGGTGAACCTTTCGGTCATCGGCGAAAAGGCCAACGCCACCCGCCCGGAAATCGAGCAGATCATGTTCGATGTCGGCGACGAGATGGATCTCGAAACGCTTGACCGCCGCCTCTACCTCTGCCGACGCCGCATCGAGAAGCGCGTCCGCGAAGCCTCGATTCAGGATTTCTATATCTGCTCGCTGTCGTCGCGTTCCCTGATCTACAAGGGCATGTTCCTGGCCGAGCATCTGAGCGAATTCTATCCCGATCTCAACGACGAACGTTTCGTTTCGGCGTTCACCATCTTCCACCAGCGCTATTCGACCAACACGTTTCCCACATGGCGTCTGGCGCAGCCCTTCCGCATGCTTGCCCACAACGGCGAGATCAACACGCTGAAGGGCAACATCAACTGGATGAAGAACCACGAGTTCAAGATGGCGTCCCAGCTTTTCGGCGAAGCGGGCGACGACATCAAACCCATCATCCAGCCCGGCGGCTCGGATTCCGCAGCACTCGACGCCGTGTTCGAAGTGCTGGTGCGCGCGGGACGCACCGCACCTCTCGCCAAAACCATTCTCGTGCCGGAAGCGTGGTCGAAGAAGGCATCGACCATGCCGGATTCGCACCGCGCAATGTACGCCTATGCGAACGCCGTGATGGAACCGTGGGATGGCCCGGCGGCGCTGGCCGCCACCGATGGCCGCTGGGTGATCGCGGGCATGGATCGCAACGGATTGCGCCCGCAACGCTACGCGGTGACCGAAGACGGCTTGCTGTTTGTCGGTTCCGAAACGGGCATGGTCGTGCTCAACGAAAGCCGCGTCATCCGCAAGGGCCGCGTAGGACCGGGCCAGATGATTGCGCTCGATCTCGAAGAAGGCCGCTTCTACGAAGATCGCGCGATCAAGGACAAGCTGGCGGGCGAATACCCTTACGAGGAATGGACGAAGAACATCGTCGAACTGGAACCCATCATCGGCCCCGGCGACGAACCGCGCATCTTCGACAAGGAACAATTGCGCAAGCGCCAGACCGCGGCGGGTTTCAGCATCGAGGATCTCGAACTGATCCTCCACCCGATGGTGGAAGACGGCAAGGAAGCCATCGGCTCCATGGGCGACGACACGCCGCTCGCGGTGCTCTCCGAGAAATACCGCCCGCTGTCGCATTATTTCCGGCAGAATTTCAGCCAGGTCACCAATCCGCCGATAGACCCGTTGCGCGAGGAACGGGTGATGAGTCTGAAAACGCGCTTCCGCAACCTCGGTAACGTGCTCGCGCAGGACGAAAGCCAGACCGAAGTGTTCGTGCTGGAAAGCCCGGTGTTGTCCACCGGCATGTACCAGCGCCTGAAGCAGCATCTCGAAGGACATTTTTTCGAGATCAATTGCGTCTTCGAAGTTCACGACGGAAAGCCGAAGGAAGGCGCTCTCGCCCGCGCCTTGGACCGAATCCGCGCCGAAGCCGAAGACGCGGTACGCCAGGGCTACAGCCACCTGATCCTCACCGACGAACGCATAAGCACCGACATGGCTGCGATGCCGATGGTGCTGGCAACCGGCGCGGTCCACTCGCACCTGCTGCATCAGGGCTTGCGCAGCTACACCTCCATCAATGTGCGTTCGGCGGAATGCCTCGACACGCATTACTTCGCCGTTCTGATCGGCGTGGGCGCGACGACGGTGAACGCCTATCTCGCGCAAGACTGCATTGCGGATCGCCACGCGCGCGGATTGTTCGGCAATGTTCCGTTGGGCGATTGCGTCAAGCGCTATCTGGATGCGGTCAGCGCCGGCTTGCTCAAGATCATTTCCAAGATGGGCATTGCGGTGATCTCGTCTTATCGCGGCGCATACCTGTTCGAAGCCGTCGGCCTCTCACGCTCGATGGTCGCCCAGATTTTCCCCGGTATGCAGAGCCGCATTTCCGGTATCGGCCTTTCCGGTATTGCGGCACGCACCGCGCGTCTGCACGCCCGCGCCTTCGACGAAGATGTGATCGCCCTGCCCGTCGGCGGCTTTTATAAGGCACGCATCGGCGGCGAGACGCATGGCCACAGCGCGCATTTGATTCATCTCTTGCAGAGCGCGGTCGCCAGCGACTCCTACACCACCTATAAAAAATATTCCGATGGCGTCTGGGCGCTGCCGCCCGTTTCGCTGCGTCACCTGATGACCTTCAAAACCGGCACAACGCCTGTGCCGCTGGAAGACGTCGAATCCATCACCGAAATCCGCAAGCGCTTCGTGACACCCGGCATGAGTCTCGGCGCGCTGGGCCCAGAAGCGCACGAAGTCCTCAACATCGCGATGAACCGCATCGGCGCCAAATCCGACTCAGGCGAAGGCGGTGAAGACCCAGCACGGTTTAAACCGAAACCGAACGGCGACAACCCCAACTCCGCGATCAAGCAGGTGGCGAGCGGCCGCTTCGGCGTGACCGCCGAATATCTCAACCAATGCCGCGAACTGGAAATCAAAGTCGCGCAAGGTGCAAAGCCCGGCGAAGGCGGACAACTGCCCGGCTTCAAGGTGACGGAGATGATCGCCAAGCTGCGTCACGCCACGCCCGGCGTGATGCTGATCTCACCGCCGCCGCATCACGACATCTATTCGATCGAAGACCTCGCGCAACTGATCTACGATCTCAAGCAGATCAACCCCGAAGCGCGCGTCTGCGTGAAGCTCGTCTCGGCGAGCGGCATCGGCACCATCGCAGCCGGCGTCGCCAAGGCGAAAGCCGACGTCATCCTCATTGCCGGGCATAGTGGCGGCACCGGCGCATCGCCGCAGACTTCGATCAAATACGCCGGCGCGCCATGGGAGATGGGCCTCACCGAAACCAATCAGGTTTTGACGCTCAACAACCTCCGCCACCGCGTCGTGCTCCGCACCGACGGAGGTATCCGCACCGGCCGCGACGTGGTGATGGCGGCGATGATGGGTGCCGAAGAATTCGGCATCGGCACTGCCGCGCTCGTGGCCATGGGCTGCATCATGGTGCGCCAATGCCATTCCAACACCTGCCCGGTCGGCGTTTGCACGCAGAACGAAGCGTTGCGCGCGAAATTCACCGGCACACCGGAGAAGGTCGTCAACCTCTTTAGCTTCGTAGCCGAGGAAGTCCGCGAAATCCTGGCATCCCTTGGCTTCCGGAAATTGGAAGAAGTTATCGGCCGTACCGACCTTCTTTACCAGATGAGCCGCGGCTCCGAGGAACTGGACGACCTCGATCTCAACCCTCTCCTGGTGCAAGCCGATCCGGGCAATTATGCGCGCTATTCCACGCAGAAGGGTCGCAACGAAGTTCCCGACACGCTCGATGCGCAGATCGAGAAGGACGCGACAGCGTTGCTCGATCATGGCGAGAAGATGCAGCTTACTTACAATGTGCGTAACACGTTGCGCTCCATCGGCACACGCATGTCTTCGCGCATCGTGCGCAAATGGGGCATGAACGGATTGCCGCCCGGCCAATTGACGCTCAAGCTGCGCGGTTCCTGCGGCCAATCGTTGGGCGCATTTGCCGTGCAAGGCCTGAAGATCGAAGTTCTGGGTGACGCCAACGACTATGTCGGCAAAGGCCTGTCCGGCGCTACCATTGCGTTGCGCCCCACACCATCCGCTCATTTCACGGCGCGCGACAACACGATCATCGGCAACACCGTTCTTTACGGTGCAACCGCGGGCAAACTGTTCGCGGCAGGTCAGGCAGGCGAACGCTTCGCTGTCCGCAATTCCGGCGCGACCGCCGTTATCGAAGGCTGCGGCTCCAACGGCTGCGAATACATGACGGGCGGTATCGCTGTGATATTGGGCGCCATCGGCGACAATTTCGCAGCCGGCATGACCGGCGGCATGGCGTTCGTCTATGACGCCGACGGATTGTTCGAAAGCCACCTCAACGCCGACAGCGTGGTATGGCAGCGGGTCAACGCACGGCATTGGCAAGGCGTGTTGCACAGCCTGATCGAAGAACATCGTCACGAGACGGGCTCGGCGTTCGCGGCTGAACTGCTCACGCACTGGGAACGCGAGTTGGGCCAATTCTGGCAGGTTGTGCCGAAGGAAATGGTCTCACGTTTGCCGCATCCGCTTTACGACGAGCCTCCAGCGGTGCGGGCCTGACGTGCGAGCGACGCCGGGAGCGCGCCTTTCGCGATATACAATAAAGTGCGAATCGGTTGGGGCCACACCGGATGGATGCACGCATGGCGTCGAGGGTACGTCCGCGGAAATCAGCGGGGCGCATCAAGCGCTGGATTTCGATCGTCTTCGGCATCGTATTCGTCATGCCGGCCGCTCTGATCGTGATATTCCGCTTCGTCCCGGTTCCGGGCACACCGCAAATGATATGGAGCATTCTCTCCGGCGAGGGCGCGAATTACGCGTGGCGGGATTTCGATGAAATCGCGCCGTCGCTTTCATCCGCCGTGATCGCCGCTGAAGATCAACGCTTCTGCACCCACAACGGCTTCGATTGGGTCTCCATCGACAAGGCGGTCAAGGAACACGAGCGCGGCCGCCGCCTGCGCGGGGCCAGCACGATCAGTCAGCAAGCGGCAAGAAGCCTCTTCCTGGTTCCTGTGCGCAGCTGGATTCGCAAGGGGGCCGAAGCCTATCTCACGGTGCTGATGGAGGCCCTCTGGCCCAAGAAG
Source organism: uncultured Rhizobium sp. (assembly GCA_964612235.1). Lineage (GTDB taxonomy): Bacteria > Pseudomonadota > Alphaproteobacteria > Micropepsales > Micropepsaceae > Rhizomicrobium. Next base: position 7,616 of record CAZTCU010000002.1, on the reverse strand, counting down.
CGCATTCTCACCGCCTATCTCAACCTTGTGGATTGGGGGCATGGAAACTATGGGGCCGAAGCGGCTTCTCAAGCCTACTTCCACATATCGGCCGCGCATCTCTCCCCGACCCAATCAGCCCGGTTGGCGGCCATTTTGCCCGATCCCGACGATTGGAACGCCAAGCACCCGGGACCTTACGTGGCGCGGCGAACGGCCATTTTGAGGGGGCGGCTTGCGATGGTGCACAGGGATGGCCTGGATGTGTGCGTCAAGCACTAGGAGCCAGCCCTTCTTTATTATAGATCAGCCGCGATGCGCCGCTTAACCCACCTCTTGCTGTCTCCCCCATCCCGGTTTGTCCGGCTGCTGATCGGAGAGAAGCGCCTTGTCTGCGACCTGGCGGCACCCGATGACGCGACAGCGCATCTGCCGGTCTTTGTCGATCTCGACGGTACGGTGTGCGAGGGCGTATGGGCCATCGTGGACCACCTCGAAGGGACTTATCCCGACCACCCCATGGCGCCCGAAGATGCAGGCGTTCGCGCAGAGGCCTTGCGTATTCTCGATTGGGCAATGGGGCCTTTCCATGAAAACGTCACACGCAAGGTCGTTTACGAGAAGGCCTCTCAACGTTTCACGGGAGCGCCAGCCCGACGCACGCCCGACATGAACGTCATTCGACAGGGCCGCGAGACGTTGTTGAACACCCTTGAAATGATTGGCGAGAACGCAGAACGTCGCGGTTATCTCGCATGCAAGGAATGCTCATTGGCCGATCTTGCCGTAGCCGCCCATCTCTCCGCGCTTGACTATTTCGGCGAAGTGCCCTGGGCAGACTTTCCACCTGCCGCCGAATGGTACCTTCGGATGAAATCGCGACCGTCGTTCCGTTCGCTGCTTGCCGACCGCGTTCCCGGCCAGCCACCGGCCATGCATTATGCAGAACTCGATTTCTGACATCGCGAAAGCCATTCGTGCCTGCGCGCAGGACGAAGGCTTCGATGTCGTGCGGATCGCCAAGGCGGACGTCGCGCCGGATGCTGTCGAACGGCTAGACAGATTCGTGGCCGAGGGGCGTCACGGAACTATGGATTGGCTCGCCCGCGATCCATCCCGCCGGGCCGATCCCAAAACGCTTTGGCCCGACGCAAAAAACATTGTCGTTTTGGGCACGAACTATGGTCCCGAAAGTAATCCCCTCGGCAAATTGGCGCAGAAGGAGACTGGCAATATTTCGGTCTACGCCTTGGGCGATGACTATCACGACGTGCTGAAAGCAAAGCTTAAGCGCGTTGCCGGCTTCATGCACCAGACCTTCAAGGCCGAGGTGAAGGTGTTTATCGACACAGCACCAGTTATGGAAAAGCCGCTGGCCCAGCGAGCGGGATTGGGATGGCAGGGAAAACACACAAATCTTGTGTCACGCGATTTCGGCTCGTGGCTGTTCATCGGGTCCATTTTCACCACGCTCGACCTGCCGGCCGATACGCCCGAGGCGGATCATTGCGGACAATGTCACCGCTGTCTCGATATTTGCCCCACCGAGGCATTTGTCGCGCCCTACCAACTCGATGCACGCCGTTGCATCTCCTATCTCACCATCGAACATAAGGGGCATATCCCGCTCGAATTCCGGACCGCGATGGGCAATCGTATCTATGGCTGCGACGATTGCCTCGCGGTCTGTCCATGGAACAAATTTGCGCAGGCCGCACGCGAAAACAAATTTCACGCGCGGGAAGAACTCAAAGACGCCCCGCTTGCTGAACTTGCGCGGCTAGACGATGCAAATTTCCGCACTCTCTTTCGGCGTTCTCCGGTCAAACGCACCGGCCGTGACCGTTTCGTCCGCAATGTGCTCATTGCCATTGGTAATTCCGGCAATGCCGCGCTTGCGGCCGAAGCGGAAGCCTTGCTGGACGATGCTTCCCCCCTGGTTCGCGCAATGGCAATTTGGGCGCTCTTCCGACTGACACCTTCTCGGGTTAAAGCTCTGGCCCCCGCTCGCACGAACGCTGAAAGCGACGCGGATGTGCTGAACGAATGGGGCAACGCTACCCTGGCGCCTTGACGCCCATGGCTTCGAGCCGGGCACGCGCCGATTGCGCTGCATCACTGCCCGGGGCTTTTTTCAAGACAGCTTCCCAATCGGCTTGTGCGCCCGCTTTGTCACCCGCTTCGAGTTTCATGCCGCCGCGTTCGACCAATGCTTCGGCATAGCCAGGCACGAGATCGATGGCACGATCTATATCTGCCCGTGCTTCGTCCTTCTTGCCCATCGCGTGTCTGGCGCTCGCTCGTAGCACCAGCAGGTCGACACGTGTCGGGTCTTTGCTCAAGGCTTCCGTCAGATCCGTTTCGGCTCCGGCCCAGTCGCGATGCATTGCGCGGGCGCGAGCGCGATCGGTCAAGGCATCCATATTGCCGGGAGAGATTTCCAGCGCGTCTGACAAAAGCGGCAATGCCTCGCCCGGCTGTTCTGCCATCATCCAGGCATTGGCCGCCTGAATATAAATCTGCACGCGCGTTGCCGCATCGAACTTGTCATTTGCGAGGTTTGTGAGCTTGCGCGCGGCTTCGGCATAGCGCTTGAGGTTGATCAACGCCACTGCTTCGCAATGGGCGGCATACATCATGCCGCCGCGCGCGCGCCAGGCCGAGGACTTTTCATAAGCGACTTGTGGGTCTTTCGCCGCCAACGCCAGACATCGGTTGTAGCGCTCCGGTCCGCTCAAAGTGGTATCGGTGAAGAACGACGTGTCGCTTTGCGCCAAAGCGGGCCACGCTACGAGCACAAAGAGCGAAGCGATGTACGCCTTGCGCACACCGAAAATAAGGTGGCAAGAATTTCTCGCAGCAAATTTCATTTCGTCACATCCGCGATAAGACCGTCAAGGGCACGTTCTATGAGCAAGAGGTTTTCAGGTGTCGAGAGACGGTGATCTCCCTGCTTGATGAGCGTCAACGTCACGTCTCCCTCGATAAGGCGCGTGAGTTTTAAAGCATGTTCCCACGGTACGTCCGGGTCTTCCATGCCTTGGAGGATACGGACGGGGCAGGACAATTTGATAGCTGCATTCATCAGCAGGTGATCCCGCCCATCCTCGATCAATCCCCGGGTAATCGGATAGGGCTCGGGATCGTAGGCCGACGGCCGCAGCCATTCGCCCTTTTCCACAATCTGGCGCTGCACCGCTTCCGGCAGGCGCTTCCAGAGCAGCGCTTCGGTAAAATCTATGGCCGGTGCGATAAGCAGCAAGCCGGCCACCCTTTGGGGCCGGGCTTTCGCCGCGAGCAATGCCAGCCATCCACCCATGCTGGAGCCGACCAAAATCTGTGGTCCCTCCGTTAACTGGTCGATTACCGTGAGCGTATCGTCCCGCCAGCGTGAGATTGTTCCCTTGCGAAAATCGCCACTGGAACGGCCGTGTCCAAAATAATCGAAGCGCAAATATGCTTGGCCTTCCCGGGCCGCCCACGCATCGACTGCCACAGCCTTGGTCCCGCTCATTTCGGACTTGAAACCGCCCAGCCAAACCAGGCCCGGATGCTTGCCAGCCCGCGCCATATACGCGATGGTTTCGCCGTCGGGACGCGATAGTTCTTTCAGGTCCGGCATCGCATTTGCGGCACAATTTCGCCCCATACATAACCGGCGAACTCGCCAACGGGAAGCCGCCATCCAAGACGCGCTTCAGCGCGCAAAGAGGGAGCCGGAAGATGTACAAAGCATTCATGTGCGCGATGCTGCTGGCGTTTGCCAGCCTCGCATTCTGCACCGTCGCACACGCCCAACTTGGCGCCCCGCCCATTGCGGCACCTACGGCGGACATCGAAGTGCACCAGCTCCCCCTGGCCTATAAACCGGTTTCGTTCAATCCCGAAAAGGCAACCAAAGCATATCTGGCGCGCGTCAGCGGCGCGGCGCGCGCACGCTCGGATTCCTATTTCGAGGGAGGCTATGTCCTCCTCGTCGTCGATACGTTGTACGGGCTTGTCGTGATGGGCCTCCTGCTATGGCTCAAAATTTCGGCGCGGATGAGAACAATCGCGCAAAATTTTACACGCTCGCGTTTCTGGCAGGTGCCCATCTATTTCATCATGTTCGTAATTCTGGTCACCGCCATCACTTTCCCATTGAGCGTCTACGAGAACTTCTTTCGCGAGCACGCTTACGGTCTTTCCAATCAGAACTTCGCGCAATGGTTTGGGGACTTCGGAGTAGAGTTCGCGGTATCGCTGATTGGCACAACGATTCTGGTCACATTGCTCTATGCTGGAATCCGTGCCCTCAGACGGGCGTGGTGGATTTGGGGTGCGGCGCTGACGATCGCGTTTCTCGCTTTCGTCATGATGATCTACCCGGTGTTTCTCGCGCCACTCCTCAATCACTACAAACCACTGCCGGATGGCCCGGTTAAGCAGCAAATCCTCTCCATGGCGCGCGCAAATGGGGTGCCCGCAACCGACGTCTATGAATTCGATGCGTCCCGCCAGTCCGACCGCATTTCGGCCAATGTGTCGGGCCTTTTCGGAACCACCCGGATTTCCGTGACTGACAACCTCCTCAAGCGTGGAACGCCGCGCGAAGCCAAAGCCATTCTCGGACACGAAATCGGCCACTATGTGATGAACCACGTTGTGGTCAACCTGCTGTGGCTTTCGATCATCTACATCATCGGCTTCTGGTTTGCCGATCGTGCATTCCGCTTTCTTACGGGACTGTTCGGCGGCAATTGGGACGTACGCACCATCGACGATCCCGCAGGGCTGCCGGTGCTCTACGCCGCGTTTACGATTTATCTTTTCTTCGCGACCCCGTTCATCAACACGATCATTCGCACGCAGGAAGCGCAGGCGGACATGTTCGGCGTGAACACCACGCGCGAACCGGATGCGTTCGCCACATCCGTTCTGAAACTCAGCGAATACCGCAAACTCGATCCGTCACCGCTTGAAGAATGGATATTCTTCGATCATCCGTCGGGGCGGAACCGGATTGCGATGATGATGCGCTGGAAAGCCGAGCACATCAACGATCCTGATATCAAGGCCGGACCTGTTTCGCCCCAGTAAGGGCATTCTCGAGCCGCGCGAAGATCGGATTGGCATCTTCGAAGACATATTGCACGTCTTCGACCGTGACGCCGCTTTTGCAACCCTGCGCCCGTAAGGACGACACTGCATCCATCAGGCGTTTGCGCGGGCACAAAAGGGAGAAGTCGCCGGCCGTCGAGCGCGAGAGAACGGTGGTATCGGCATCTTTCGCCAGCCGCTTCGTAATGACATCAATTTTGTCAGAAATGCGTACACGCAAAATGTGCGAGGCCTTGGCGCGTTCGCGAGCAGCCAGTCTTGCCAGCAGAGCTTCGGCGGCGGCGCGCGCATCCTTGCTCCAAGCAACCGCGAGACTAGCGGCAAGGTGCGCCTGGCTTTCCAGGATCGTACCATCGTCGAGAATCTTCAAACCGTTCGCAGCCAAGGTGGCGCCGGTGGTGGTGATATCGACGATAGCTTCCGCCGTTCCCGCGGCGGGTGCGCCTTCGGTGGCGCCCGCACTTTCGACAATGCGATAGTCGACAATCCCCGCACCAGCAAAAAAACCGCGCGTCAAGTTCACGAACTTCGTAGCAATCCGCAGCCGCCTGCGGTGACGCTGGAAAAACGCCGCGCACACGTCGTCGAGATCGGCCATGGTGGCAACGTCGATCCATGCCTGCGGAACCGCAACGACGACATTCGCGAACCCGAAACCCAACGGCATGACGGGAACAATCTGTGAGTCTTTTGCCGTCTCGCGGATCAGGTCTTCGCCGGTGACACCGAAATGGACCTCACCGGAGGCCAACGCGGACGCAATCTCCGATGCCGACAGCAGCATCACATCGATCGCTGAGAACCCTTCAAGGGTGGCGCGATAACCGCGCGATCCTGCTGCCTGCTTTAGCGGAATACCGGCATCGCGAAAATAATCGCGCACCTGCTCCTGCAAACGTCCTTTCGAGGGAATGGCGAGCGTCAGTGTTTTCATGACTTTCGCCCCTTCTGCGCCCGGCGCGCGGCCAGCACGCGCTCGGTGCGGATGGCACAGCCGATCGCCGGTGTGTTGGCAGGCGCGCCGAAATTCTCAAGAAGACGATCATATCTTCCGCCGCCCGCGATCTGCACCGCACCTTCCTTGTCGCGCGACCACAGTTCGAATACGAAGCCCGTGTAATATTCCATGTTACGCCCGAACCGCGCCGCGAAAGTGACGCGCGACGGATCGATGTTGAGCGGCTTCAACGCTGCCATGCGCGCTTCCATCGCTTCCAGCGGCTCGCTCAGATCGACACGCGCTGCTTTGACCAGCTTGCGGATTTCGGCGAGCGCCTTGGGTGCGGGCCCCGAAACGTTCAGTACATTTGCGATCAACCGCGCGATGGCAGGATCAAGCCGGATGGAAGCGGCATCGGCCGCCTGTTCCATAAGGCGTTCCACAATTTCCTCGCGGGTGCGTGCGCCATGCGGAGCTTCGCCCAGGAGATCCATCAGCCCTTCGAATGCCGAACGCGAATCCGCAAGTTCGAGATTGCCGAGATGCGCAAGCAGGCGTTGTGCGTCGCTTGCCCCACCGCGCGACAGCTTCTCCAGCAGCGCTTCGAAATAGCCCGCGCGCCAGAAGTGGCGCTTCAGGCGCCCACGCCACTGCATCGGAACATCCAGCGCGTCGATCAACGCCGAAAACAGGCCCAGATCGCCGATCTTCATGTCGAACTGCGAAAGCCCGGCCGCTTGCACCGCCTCGATGACGACGCTTGCGACTTCGATGTCGGTTGCCCTGCGATCCTTCGCGCCCAGCAATTCCACACCGGCCTGATAGAACTGTGCCGGGCGATCCGGCTCTCCCGGCTGATGGCGGAACGCCAGCCCGTTGTAGCAGAGGCGCGCGGGGTATTTGCCGCCGCGTTCGACATGCATCCGGCAGACGGGAATGGTGAGATCGGGCCGCAAGCAGAGATCGCGTCCCGACGGATCGGTGAGCACGAATGTGCGCCTGCGGATTTCCTCGCCGGAACGATCGAGGAATATTTCGGCCGGCTGCAGCACCGACGGCTCGACGCAAGCATAGCCCCGCGCCTTCAACACGCCGAGGATGGCTTCGGCCTGTGTTTCCAGCGCCTCGATCTCGACGGAATCGTAAGTGGGAAATCCGGCCATCGTCAGCTCCGCGCCAGCATCTTGCGCACTTGTGCGACAAGCTCGTTTCGCTTCACCGAAATCTGTGCCGCACGATCCTTTACCCACTCGGCGCGGCTATCGATGTTCTTCGCAAGTTCGCTGCCGAGAGCGAGATCCTTCAACTGCACTTCGCCTTTCGCCCGTTCGTCACCGCCTTCGATGACGGCGATGGCAGCCCCTCGCCTGTCGGCATATTTGAGCTGATCGCCGAATTTCTTGTTGCCGATATAGGTTTCGGCCCGGATACCGGACGCGCGCAGCTCCCGCGCCATCGCGAAGCTGTCGGCCACGTTTTCCTTGTCGACAGCCAGCACGACCACCAGCGGCTCGACGTTGGTCGCACGATCTTTCAAGGCGGAGATCAACCGGCTGACGCCGATGGAAATGCCGGTGGCCGGAACCTGTTGTCCCGT
>CAZTCU010000001.1:4481-32783 GCA_964612235.1 uncultured Rhizobium sp. | reverse complement strand
GCGCGCTGTCGAGGGACCCAGATTGCCGCTCATTTCCCTACCGTTCCTATTCCTTTTTCTGCCGGCATCCCTTGTGTTCCATTTCTTCGCTGCGCGTTTGGGCGAACGACTGCGGCTGTGCGCGCTGATCGCGATCTCGTTTTCGTTTTGCGCGTTGTGGGACATTCGCGCCGCGGCCGTTTTGGCGGGCTCCGTCGCCGTGAATTATGGCATCGGGCGACTGTTGGAACAGGCGCGTGAAGACGGCCGAAAGGTTCTCTCCAACTCGTTTCTGGCCACCGGCGTCATATTCAATCTCGGTGTATTGGCCATGTTCCGGTATGGCGACTTGATCGCCACCGCCGTCGACAGCCTCGCCGATACCGGCTTCGATGCCGGAAAAATCCTGATGCCTCTGGGCGTGCTGGTCTTCTCCTGCGATCAGATTGCCTATCTTGTCGACCTTCACCGCGGCAAGAACGGCAGACCCGATATCCTTCGCTATGCCGCCTTCGTGACTTTCTTTCCCCGGCTGATTGCGGGCCCGTTGCTGCGATACGGACAAATCAAAGACCAATGGACTTCGCGCGCGCCGGACGCCGAAGATTTTGCGGCCGGACTGACTACGTTCGCCATTGGGTTGGCCAAGGTCATTTTGCTTGCGGATCTGGTTGCGCCCATCGCTGCTACCGTCTTCTCGGCCGCGGGATCGGCTGAGCGGATCGAGTTCTTTGCCGGCTGGACGGGATTGCTGGCATTCGCCTGCCAGATTTATTTCGACCTTTCGGGATACGCCGATATGGCGATCGGGCTCGGCCGCTGCTTCGGTCTTAAACTGCCGACGAACTTCCGGTCGCCCTATCGCACGACAAACATCGCGGACTTCTGGCTAACCTGGAACATCACTCTCTCCGATTTCTTGCGGGACTACGTTTATCGACCGCTCGGAAAGAGCCCGCACTCGCTGCCGAGAGGATTGAGCTTCATCGCGGCAATGGTTCTTGGCGGACTTTGGTACGGGACAAGCCCGATGCTAGTCGCCTGGGCCCTGCTGCACGCGGGCTTCATCCTTTTCTATCGCTTATGGCGCGGCGCCCGTCGGCGTTTCGATGGGCTTTCCTCATTTGCCGATTTGCGTTTTGTGCGACCTCTGAGCATCGCGCTGACGTTCATGGTCGTGACATTGTCATGGGTATTGTTCCGTTCGCCCGACGCGGAAGCCGCCATCAATATGTTCGCAGCATTGTCGGGCCGGAACGGCGCGTTCTTGCCGTTCGACTATGCTGTCTTTATGGGGCCATTTGCGGAATTCCTGCAGGCGGCAGGAATCGACTTTGTGCCTGCCGATGGCGGCCTGTTGCTGCGGGCATGGGCTTCGATCCTGTTGTGCCTCGTCCTCATCTTCGCCCTGCCGAACACCGAGAGCTTGCTGTCATCGTATCGGCCGCTTCTGGTCGACAAAAGGCCTGCGATACGGAAGATTTTTGCGTTGCGCTGGTCTCTTTCACCTTTTTGGTCGGTGGCTATCGGGGTGCTCGCCTTCGTTTGTCTTGTTTGCCTGAACAGCGTCAATCCACTCCTACATTGGCGCTTGTGACATGCTGACAGATCCCTATCGCCGCTTTCTAGCCCTGGCGGGCATCGTGTTCGCCGCGCTTGTCGCTACTTCGATAGCATTCTGCGTCTATGTCGATCCCTATCGGATGTACGGCACGGACCGGATCCCGAACAAACCGCAAATCTATGCACAAGCCGCTCTCGCGAAAGCCTACATGCTGGAACGCGTCAGGCCGGACACCCTGATCCTCGGCAACGACGCGGTGGAGATGGGGCTTGATCCCGCAAACCAGGATTGGCCGGACGTTCCGAAACCGGCCTTCAACGCGGCCGGAGCCGACGTGGACGTCTTCATGGCCTGGCGGCTGCTGCAACACGATATTGCTGTGAAGCCGCCACAATTCGTCATCCTGGGTCTCGATTTCCTCGACTTCGTGAAAGCGAATACGGAGCACGGCGTCGAACCAAAGCGCGACGGCGAAGCGCGCCTGCTCGTCGGCCGCGACGGCAAGCCCAATGATTCACGAAGCGTCCAATTGTGGGTGGATTTCTTCGCCACCACGCTTTCGCGTCAAGCGATCGCCGACAGCATCAAGACCTTTCGGTTGCGCAACACCTCTTCCGCTCCCACCATGTCGGAGTTTGGCTTCAATCCTTCGCGCGGCTACGAAACGGTGCTGCACGCTTCCGGTGCCGAGGCCGTCTTCTCCCACAACGACGCCAGCTATCGGGCGCAATATCGCGCATCTCTGCTTTCCTACTTCTATTCCCCATCGCGCAATCCCCAGTTCCGCGCGCTGGCAAACATCGTCAAGCTGGCAAAAGAGAACGACATTCGTCTCATCCTTTACATTCCCCCTTATCACAGCCGTTATCTCGAGATCGTGCACGAAACCGGCTTCTGGGCCGGCTTCGAAGGTTGGAAACGCGCCCTTGTGCGAACGGTCGACGATGCGGCGGGCAATCGCCGGGATCTGGTCCTGCTCTACGATTTTTCCGGTTACGACGACATCAGTGGCGAGCGTGTTCCTCCGCCGGGAGACACCCAGGCCGAGATGCGCTGGTACAGAGATTCCACACACTATACGCCCGCGCTGGGGAGTTTGATGATCGCCAGCATGATGGCGGGCAGTCCGGTGCTGGGCCAAGAATTGAACGACGCAACGCTCGAGAGCGATCTCGCGCGCGTGCGCAGAGATCGTGATCGGTTGTTTGCGCCGTTGGATGCCGACGTCGAGACCGGCAATTAGACTAAACCCGCCGTCACATCTGCATCGTCCAGCCTTCGACACCCATCGCGGCCTGGCGCACGGCTTCGGCCAAGGTGGGATGGGCGTGGCTGGTGCGGGCGATGTCCTCCGACGACGCCCCGAATTCGATGGCGAGCGCTGCTTCTGCGATCAGGTTTCCGGCTTCGGCCAAGGTGGGATGGGCGTGGCTGGTGCGGGCGATGTCCTCCGACGCCGCCCCGAATTCGATGGCGAGCGCTGCTTCCGCGATCAGGTTTCCGGCTTCTGCGCCCAATATGTGCACGCCCAATACGCGATCCGTCTTCGCATCGGCCAGCATTTTCGCGAAGCCGTCCGTTGCCGCGATGGTCTTGGCGCGCGCATTGGCGGTGAAGGGGAATTTGCCGACCTTGTAGGCTATTCCGGCGGCTTTCAATTCCTCTTCGGTTTTGCCGACGCTTGCCACTTCCGGCGCGGTGTAGACAACGGCGGGAATGGCGTCGTAGTTCACATGCCCCGCGCGGCCCGCGATGTTCTCGATACAGGCAACGCCTTCGTCTTCGGCCTTATGCGCCAGCATCGCGCCTTCGCGCGCGTCGCCGATCGCCCAGATTCCCGGCACGTTGGTCTTGAAATGCGCGTCCGTCGTCACGCGGCCGCGTGCGTCGAGTTTCACTCCGGCGTTCGCGACACCGAGCTTGTCTGTGTAGGCGCGGCGGCCGATGGAAACGAGCATGACGTCCGTTTCGATAGTTTGCGGCGCGCCGCCAGCGGCAGGTTCGACCGTCACGCGCAACACGTCGCCTTTCTTTTCGACACCCACAACCTTGGTCGAGAGCTGGAATTTCAAACCCTGCTTTTGCAGGACGCGCTGGAACTGCTTGCCGATTTCGCCGTCGAGGCCCGGCGTGATGCGGTCGAGAAATTCAACCACCAGCACTTCGGAGCCCAACCTGCGCCATACCGATCCCAGTTCGAGACCGATATAACCACCGCCGACCACCAGCAGACGCTTCGGCACTTCCTTCAATTCAAGCGCGCCGGTGGACGAAACGATACGGTCTTCATCGATGGTGACGCCCGGCAGCGGCATCACGTCGGAACCGGTGGCGATGACGATGTTCTTCGTCTCCAGCGAGCGGACCTGACCGTCTTGCGTCTTCACATCGACGCGGCCGGGACTTGCTATCGCCGCTTCGCCGACGATGCCTTCGGCCTTGTTCTTCTTCAGCAGGAATTCGACGCCTTTGGTGAGGTCGCCCACCACCTTCGTCTTGTGCGCCATCATGCCCGGCAGATCGAGACTGACATCGGCCTTGATGCCGAGCCTGGCGAAATGGTTGCGCGCGTCGTCATAGCGCTCGCTTGCGAACAACAATGCCTTTGACGGGATGCAACCGACGTTGAGGCAGGTGCCGCCGAAGAGGCCGCGCTTGTCAATGCAGGCCACGCTCAAGCCCAACTGACCCGCGCGGATCGCCGCGTTGTAGCCGCCGGGTCCGCCGCCGATCACCACCACATCGTAATTCGCCATACGACTTTTCTCTCTTTTTCGCCTCCGCAGCGGACCACCGATTGCCTGCGGTCACAGCGCGGTATTCGTTTTCAAATTTTCGGGGGTGGGTCCCCTCCCCCTCGCGGGGGCTTATGCCCCCTGCGGCGCGAGGTTGCAATTCTTGGGAACTCCGGCCCCGAAAACGCCCTCTTCGGTTCCGTCCGTTCCCGGAACCCCGGATTTCACACCCGCGTTTTCACAATGGTGGGCGTGGATCCCTGCGCCGCGGCCAGAAACGCATCAGAGGAAAAACCGATGAAAATCCAATCGCTACTTCTCGCGAGCGTGGTTGCAGCCGGCGGCTTCGCTCTTCCCGCCTTTGCAGCCGACAGTCACCATGGAAAGCATAAGCGGTTCTCGGAAACGAGAATCACCGCTCAGCTCAATCGGCAACAGTTGCGCCATCCCGGTATGGCCGGTGTCCATCGCTGGGCGCGGCTGAACGACCAGCGCATCGCAAAAGCGGACAAATCGGAAAAATCCGAAGCGCCCGACACGGGCCGCGATTTCGCGACCGCCAATCCCAATCCGACGGCGGCGACCAAGATGCTCGCCCGTACCGGCAACGAGATGGATCAGGCCATGGGTCTGAAAACACCTGTTTCCGACAAGGAAATGCAAAAGGCCGTCCCGCTCGATCGCGTAATGAATCCGCTTCACTCGCTCGATACCGCCGAAATCAAGAACCAGATGGGCGAGCCTATCGGCGACGTGCGCTCGGTCGTCATCACCGATGATGGTACGGCACGCGCGGTGCGCGCGGATGTCGGCGGCTTCCTCGGCATGAGCGAGAAGACGGTCACCATTCCGGCGGACAAGCTCATGTATCTGAAGAATCGCAATCTTCTGGTCACGGACATGTCCAAAACGGATATTTCGAAACTTTCTTCCAATGAGATCTGACCAAGCCATTGGCTGAAGCTTGCGCCCGTGGAACCTTGGAACTCTTGAGACGTTTCCAAGGCGCCGCGGGCGCAGCGTTTTTGGCCTCTGGCGCCAACCAACCAGGAGAAACCCCATGAATTGGAAAACCGTTGCCCTCGCCGGCACAGCCACGCTTGCCCTGATGACGGCGAATGCCGCATTTGCGCAGAACGGCACCACCGATACCGCGCCTGCTGCAACAACCAACACCACCACGACCGACACCGATATGAAGGCGCCTGCCGCGACGGATACCGGTGCGGCTGCCACCGACGCCACCGCAAAACCGGCGAAGAAGCACCGCAAGCACAAGACGAAGGCCGCGATGTCGCAATCGCAGGAAGAACAGACGACCGCCGATCTGAACCGTCAGCAGGCGCAGAATCCGGGCTCGACGCCCATGGGCACCGGGGCTGGAACGAGCGGCATGTCGTCCGGTTCAAGCTCCGACATGAACACAACGGCTCCGTCTTCCTCCTCCTCTCCATCCTCGCCTTCAGATACCGAAAGCAATTCCAACAATGCGCAAAAACCCTTGATGGGCGGACAGGAAAGCACTGGCACGACGCCGGCTCCCGCCGATCACGGCAACGCCTCCAATCCTGCCGCACAGTCGGACAAGATGGGCAATGGCGATATGAACGGCCACGACATGAAGGCCGACGACATGCACAAAGACATGAAGGACAAGAAGGACGAGGCCACTTCGCCGCCGCCCACCACCAATCCGATGCCCTGAGGCATCAGGCACGAAGAAAAAAGGCCGGTTCGAAAGAACCGGCCTTTTTCATTTCATTCCTGCACGAGGGGTTTTGGCCTCGGTGGCTGCTTCTGCAGATCTATGAATTTCCTGTTCTTGCGTTTGCGTTTTGCCGGCGTGTCCTCGTTCGGTTCGGTACGATCGCTTGCTTCCACATTGCCGACTTTCGCGTCGCCGACACAACGCTTCGGTTGTACGCCGCCCATCGCAAATCCTTTTGTCTGTCTTTTGCTCACGTCAGACAACGAATTCGGGGACGCAAAGCTTCCAATAAAATCAAGTGCCGTTCTTCTTGCCGCGGTCCGGGACGAGATCGTCCAATTGCGACATAATTTCCTTGGCGGCATCGCCTTGTGCGGGCCTTGCGGTGCCCTGCAGCGAGTCGTTGCCGTCGAGGATGTTGATCAGCGCACGCCTTGCACGCGCCACACGGCTTTTCACCGTGCCGACGGCGCAATGGCAGATCGCCGCCGCATCCTCGTAGGAGAAGCCGCCCGCGCCCACCAGGATCAGCGCTTCGCGCTGTTCGTCGGAGAGGCAGCGCAGCGCACGCGCGGTGTCGGACAATTCCGCAGCCCAACCCTGATCTTCGCGCGAGCCGGGAATCCGTTCGGCGGATTCCTGATCCCAGGGCGCCTGACGCCAAGCCCGTCTGCGATCGGAATAGAACTGGTTGCGAAGGATGGTGAACAGCCACGCCTTCAGATTGGTGCCGGGAATGAAGGTGTCGCGGGACTGCCACGCCTTCACCAGCGTTTCCTGAGCCAGATCGTCCGCCATTTCGGGATTGCCGCACAGCGAACGCGCGAAGGCACGCAGGAAGGGGATCAGAGCCAGAAGCTCCGTCTTGAAATCATCGGGGGTCTCGGACCTCCCGGCGGTTGCGCTATGGGTTTCCGGACTCATCTTACGAAGCCTTTTTGGGCGCGGATTCGTCGATCTTCTTCAACAGATCGAGGAAATCCTGCGGGATCGATTCCTGGGCTACGTCGTCATACATGCGGCGCAATTCACGGCCGATCGCGCGCTGGCGGGCACGGATCGCGCGGGCGTTTTCCCGGTCGGGATTGTCTTCGTTGGCCAAGTTGGCGCTCCGGTTGTCTGTCACTGTCACTTCTATTCTCCAGCTAGGCTGGTACTGGGGGCCAGGCGGGTACGCGGACCCAGCCTTCCTTCGGTTTCTCCTTGCCGAACGCCCTCCCCAGAAGAAGGTTCCTGCGGTCGGGAACTTTTTCGGCCGCCGAGACGTTCACAGGCTAGTTTTGGTAGAAAAACCCATAAAGAGGCTGGCCTCCATGAGTATGACGCAGACCCTTGCGCCCCACCTTCCCTTTCTGCGCCGCTATGCCAGGGCGCTGACCGGCTCCCAGTCCAGCGGCGACGCCTATGTGCGCGCGGCGCTCTCCGCGCTGCTGTCGGGCGAGCAGACCCTGGATTCCAAGCTCTCGCCCCGGGTGGCGCTCTACAAACTCTTCCACACCATCTGGGCGAGCGCATCGGGCCATGTCGACGAGGAGACGGCGAACGCTCCCGCGAGCGGCAGCCCGGAAAGTCGGCTGCAATCGCTGACGGCATCGAAGCGCGCGGCGCTTCTGTTGACCGCCGTGGAAGCGTTCAGCCTCGACGAGACCGCCGCCATCCTCAACGCGACGCCGGAAGAGATCGAAAGTTCGATCCTCGACGCCCAACAGACCATCGACCGCCAGCTCGCGTCGCGCGTGATGATCATCGAGGACGAGCCGATCATCGCGCTCGATCTCGAAAACCTCGTCACCGAACTGGGCCACAAGGTCGTCGCCACGGCGGCGACCCGCGACGAAGCGGTGGCCAAGGCGCATTCCGAACGGCCGGGCCTGATCCTCGCCGACATCAATCTCGGCGAAGGCGGTTCGGGCATCGACGCGGTGACCGAAATCCTCAACAGCTTCGACATCCCGGTGATCTTCATCACCGCCTATCCCGAGAAGCTGTTGACGGGCGAGCGGCCGGAGCCGACCTACCTGATCGCCAAGCCCTTCCTGCCGGAAACGGTCCAGGCGACGGTTGGCCAGGCGTTGTTTTTTCACCCCGTCGCCCGAAAAGCGGCGTAAGGCCACGCATAGCCCCCTTTCCCCGGGAGGTGGGCCAAGTGTTTAATCTTTAACCACAGGATGCGATCCCTTAGGGGTCCCGGAGGATCATCATGGCCAGACGAGGCAAACGGATGAGCGGCGAAGGTCAGATCGAAGCGCGCCTTTCGGCATTGCGCCAGGACCTGGAGGCCCTGCAGGAAGACATGCGCGGGCTTGGCGAAGGCGTGGGCGAAGCCGCCCAGGAACGCCTGACCGAAGCCCTTCGCGCCACCGAGGCGCTGGCCGCCCAGGCACAGGACTGGGGCAACGAGAATCTCGAAACGGTGCGCGACTCCATTCGCGAACAGCCGGTGGCCGCGTGCCTCGTTTCCATGGGCATCGGCGCGCTGCTGGGCGCGATTATTCTCAGGCGCTAAGAGAACCTGATGATCGCAAAAGCCGCAGCCGGCATCGTTTTGGGGCTCATCGTTGCGGCGATGATCCTTGTCGGCGTCTGCTTCGCGGGCTTCGCGATCTTCTCGGCACTTCAAACGCCGGTCGGCGTTCCGGGAGCGGCGGCACTCACGGCGCTGATCTTTTTGATCGGACCGTTGCTCTTCATCCTCATCGCCGCGCTGTTCCGGCCGAGACCGCGGGACTTGGTGGGCGACGCCTTTGTGGCGAACCTGTTCTCAGGCTTCGTGCGCGACAAGCCGCTGCTGGCCATGCTCGGTGCGGGACTGGTCGGCGCGGCGGGCATATTCCTGCGCCGGAAACGGTGACTGCCTTTCTCCCCCGTGAAACGGGGGAGTGACCGCGAAGCGGTCGAGGGGGGCGGTCATACGGCTCCATCGGCACCTACCCCCTCCGCTATGCGAGGCGCCTCCCCCGTTTCACGGGGGAGATGAGGTGGAGATATAATTCTTTGGATTTAGAGAATATACCTCGTGGAGCGTTGCGCTGCAAGAGGAAATTGGAAAAATTCCTCAAAAAGAGGAATATTTATCTAAATCTCTGGAGGAACTGGGTAATCCCGGTTTGGAACCCCGATTCACGTCCGCACGTTTTCATTCCAGACGGTTCGGAGCGGCACGATGCTTGGATATGCGCTGATTTTTCTGCTGCTGGCACTGGTTGCGGGCTATCTCGGCTTCTTCGGGCTGGCGGGGCTTGCCGCAAGCATCGCCAAGATCCTGCTGGTCGTTTTCGTTATCCTGTTGATTGTAAGCGCTTTTTCTGGGGCCGTGCGCGGGCGGCGGCCAATCTGAAGGCCGGGCAAAAAAATTTGCATAAGGGGCGGAAATTTTCGGAACGGTTTTTGGTGCGACGCATTTCCATTGCCGAGCGGACGTCCGGTTCGGTACGCCCCAGCCCCTTCGACAGCCCGCATCGGGTGTCCGCTCTCTCTACTCAGGTGACCAAAAAAGGGCGCAGCCGGAAGCTGCGCCCTTGGTTTTTGGAGTCCCACCATCCTCCTTGGAGGAGGATTTGGGGCGACGGTGCGATCAAGCCCCTCTATGGAATTTTGCCCGCGGCCGTCTTCTTCGGGTGGCGCACGCAATAGGCGGTGTAATCCTCGATCACCGCGTTCCATCTTCCGCGCGAGATTTTCCCGCAATGCGCCACGGAGGCGAATTGGCGTTTGACGATATCGGGGCGGTCGCGGCGAACATCGGCGATGTAGATGAGCGGATGCTGGAACGTATCCGGTTGGGCGTCGGGCGCGGTCGTCCAGCGGAAGGGTTCATCGACCTGGATCACGGGCAGATCGGCGGGAAGATAGAACCGCAGCCATGCCGTCATCGCGTAATCGGTGGTCAGCACCGCGCTTGCGCGATGGGCGGAGACTTCGCGCACGATATCCTTCGACATGTCGGGCAAGCCGAAAGCGAGAAGACGCTGCATCGGGTCCTTGCGGCCGAGCGGCACGACACCGGTCAACGCCTGCACATAGAGCACGCCGAGAAGTACGGCAGCCACCGGAATGGCGGCGCGGCGCGAGACGTGCGACAGGCGCTCGGCCCAGCCTTTCCAATCGGTGCGGCTCGCCGCGTCGGCGGCGCAGACGGCGAGCGCGGGATAAAGGAAACTCGGCCAGTTTCCCTGCACGCGATCGTGCAGCGAATGCAAAACGAAATAAGCGATGCTGGGCCAGATCAACGCGGGCGCAAGCAACGAGCCTTCGCGGCGCGCGAAAATTCCCATCGCCGCGAGAATGAAAATGAACGGCGTTGCCAGACCGATCTGCGCGCCCAGGAATTCGGCGAGATAGCGCAAGGTGAAATGGCCTTCGTCCAGACGGCCGAACTGGAACGCGAACGTCATCCAGTCGTGGGTCTGGTTCCAGCGGAAATTGGGCCAGAACAGGATCGCGGCGACGAGCGCGCCCGCATACGGCCAGACGGTGAAGAGCCAGCGGCGCTGGCGCTTGTCGGCGAGCAGCCAGACGAGCGTGCCCGCGCCCAGGAAGAACGTCGTGTATTTCGCAAGCAGGCCGATGCCGGCGGCAATACCGGCTGCCAGCCACCACGCGCCGCGACCGGTTTCCTCGACCTTGGCGAGCGCCCAAAGAAAAAGCGCTGCGGTCGCAACCGCCAGCGCGTCGGGCGTCGCCGCCATGGCTTCGATCGCAACCATGAGCGAGAGATTGAAGAACAGGCAGGCATAGCCGCCCGCCTTCTCGTCCTTCAGCACAATCGCGCCCGCGCGCCATACCGCGATGCTGGCAACGATGGACGACAGAAGGCCGATCAGGCGCACGCCGAACGGTATTTCGCCGAACATCGCGGTGCCCGCGCGGATCGCAAAGGCAATCAACGGCGGATGATCGTAATAGCCCCAGCCGAGATGGCGCGACCACAGCCAGTAATAAGCCTCGTCGGCGGAGAGCGGCAGAAGCGCCGCGGCGACGAAACGCGCCAGAACCAGAACGATGACGGACAGAAGGACGATGCGTCCGCGTATCTTCATCGCGTGCGCCACACGAACAGGCTGGACATCGAGTAATTCCAGAACACGCTCATCACAGCGCCGGCCGCGCCCGCAACCCACCAGATGGGCTCGTTCGAGTAAAGCCAGGCCGCAAAGCCCACGGTGGCGAACGCGCCGATGCCGCCGATGATGCAGAACAGCGAAAAGCCCGCGAGCGCGGAGACGCCTTTCAATTGGCGGTCGCGATAGGTGAAGGCGTTGTTGAAGAAGAAATTGCTCGTCATCGCGACGAAGGTGGCAACCGCCTGGGCGCGGGTGAACGACATGGCGAACCCGAGCGCGATCTTCAGTGCGATCAGATGCACGAGCAATCCGCTGGTGCCGACGAGCGCGAAGAAGATGAAGCGCGGTTCCAGCGTGCCGCCGCTTGCCTTGGCGAGCAGCAACCCCAGGAATTCCAGGCCCACCTGCGCGTTGAACTTGCTTTCGCCTTCCTGCCGCGTACCGAAGGAATAGGCTTCTTCGGCGACGCGCAGATGGCCTGCCGCCGTCACGATGTCGAGCAGGATCTTGAAACCCACGGGGGCGAGCTTGTCCGCGATCTCGTCGAAACGGTCGCGGCGCATGGCGAAGAAGCCGCTCATCGGATCGCTGACCGGCGTGCCCAGCGTGACGCGGGTGAGCGAGGTTGCGAAACGGCTGATGAACCCGCGTCCCTCACCGAAGGACGACGCGCTGCCGCCCGCGACATAGCGCGAGCCGACCACGAGATCGGCCTCGCCGCTTTCCAGCCGCGCGAGCATTTTTGGCAGGACGGTTTCGTCGTGCTGCAGGTCGGCGTCCATCACGGCGACGAAAGGGGCGCTCGAAGAGAGAATGCCCTCGATGCAGGCCCCCGCCAGGCCCCGGCGGCCCACCCGCTTCAGGCAGCGCACGCGCGTATCGACCTGCGCAATAGCCTTGGCGACGTCGGCGGTGCCGTCCGGCGAGTCGTCGTCGACGAAAATCGCTTCCCAGCCGATTCCCGCCAGCGCCCGGTCCAGCCGGGCGACGATCTCGGCCACATTCCCCCGTTCCTTGTAGGTTGGCAGCACCACCGAGAGCTGCAGGCCTGCGCCCTGCGCCAAGGCCTGGCCCTGCCGGGCGTCGATTTCGATGTTCAAGGATATTCCATCCTGGAGCGTTCCATCCTGCGGCAGAGACCCTTTACCCTTTCGGCCACTTATCCCCCAACCGGAAATTTCCGGGAACCCCTGGAGCCTTGCGGCGTTTTGGGACGGTCAGGGGCTTTATGAGGCTGCAGTCTGCCAACAAGGCCAGGGGCAAAGGATTTTTCGCCGGTCATGAGTTTGTCGGAAAACGTCACGCCGTTCGTCGCGGCGCCAAAGGATGCGGATTTGGCTTTTCTCGAGGGTGGAGGAGAGATGGGGGGCCGTATCCGGGGGCATGACTGGAGCAAGACAGAGCTCGGTCCGCCCTCCGCCTGGCCCCGCAGCCTGAAGACCTGCGTGCGGATCATGCTGACCTCTCGCCAGCCGATGTTCGTCTGGTGGGGCGAGGAGATGATCAATCTCTACAATGACGCCTACAAGGACATCGTTGGCGGCAAGCATCCCCAAGCGTTGGGCATGCCCGCCTCCGAAGTGTGGCGCGAGATCTGGGACGAGGCGGGACCGCGCGCGCGTTCGGCACTGCATCGCGCGGAAGGCACATATGACGAGGCGTTGCAGCTCATCATGGAGCGCAACGGCTACAAGGAAGAGACCTACTACACCTTCTCCTACAGCCCGGTGCCGAACGACGACGGCACGACGGGCGGCATCCTTTGCGCCAATACCGACGAGACGCAGCGCATCATCGGCGAGCGCAGGCTCTCGCTGCTGCGCGATCTGGCGTCGGGAACGTGGGACGCCAACACCGTGGAGGAGGCTTATGCGCTGAGCGCGCAATGCCTTGCCGCCAATCCGCGAGACATTCCGTTTGCGCTGATCTATGCGCTGGACGAAGACAAGCGCACGGCGGTGCTGGCGGGACGTTGCGGCATCGAGGCTTCGCACAACGCGGCGCCGGAAACGATTTCACTGGATAGCGACGTGTCGTGGCCGATCGCGCAATGCGTCAAGCATGGCGTGCCCGTTTTGCTGCGCGATCTGGAGGCGCGGTTCGGAGAATTGCCGCGCGGCGCATGGGATACGCAGCCGGCGCAGGCCGCAATCCTTCCCATCGCGGCGCAAGCCCATGGCGGCGCCGCCGGCGTGCTGATCGTGGGCTGCAATCCCTACCGGCCTTATGACGATTCCTGTCAGGGCTTTCATTCGCTGGTGGCCGCACAGATCGCGGCGGCGGTGGGCAACACCCATATCTACGAGCAGGAAGTAAAGCGCGGACAGGCGCTTTCCGAGCTCGACAGGGCGCGCAGCGAATTCTCCGAAGCGTTGCGCGACCACGCCGCGATCCTCGAAACGCTGAACCGCGTGGGACAATCGCTGGCAAGCGATCTCGACCTCGAACATGTGGTGCAGTTCGCGACCGACGCGGCGACCAAGCTTTCGGGCGCGGAGTTCGGTGCGTTCTTCTACAACGTGACCGACCCGAAGGATCAATCCTATACGCTCTATTCGCTGTCGGGCGCGCCGCGCGAGGCGTTCTCCAAATTTCCGATGCCGCGCAACTCGGAAATCTTCGATCCGACGTTCAAGGGATTGTGCGCGATCCGCAGCGACGACATCACCAAGGATCCGCGTTACGGCAAGAACGCACCGTATCACGGCATGCCAAAAGGGCATCTGCCCGTTGTGAGCTATCTGGCGGTGCCGGTGATCGCGCGGTCCGGCGAGGTGATCGGCGGCATGTTCTTCGGCCACAAGCGGGCCGGCGTGTTCACGGAGCGTGCGGAGAAACTCGTTTCGGGCATCGCCTCGCAGGCGGCCGTCGCCATCGACAATGCGCGCCTCTTCCAATCGGCGAAGAACGAATTGGCGCGGCGCCACGAGATCGAGGCGCACCAGAAGCTTCTGCTCGACGAACTCAATCACCGGGTGAAGAACACGCTGGCCACCGTGCAGGCCATCGCGCTGCAGACCTTGCGCGGCGAGGATACCACCCATCGCGACACCTTCATCGCGCGGCTGTTCGCACTCTCCGGCCAGCACGATCTTCTGACGGAGGACAATTGGGAAGGTGCGGGCTTGCGCGACGTCGTGTGGCGCGCGCTGAAACCGTATGAGGAACAACAGGGATCGCGCTGCAAGGTGGAAGGGACCGATATCCGCCTTCAACCCAAGCGTGCGTTGGCGCTGGGGCTTGCGTTCCACGAACTTGCGACGAATGCCGCCAAGCACGGCGCGCTGTCGACGGGAACCGGCGAAGTGAAAGTTTCCTGGGACATCGATTCCGATCACGATCGCTTGAAACTTCGCTGGCAGGAAACCGGCGGCCCGCAGGTTTCGCCCCCGGAACGCAGGGGTTTCGGTTTGCGGCTGATCGAGCGGGGACTTTCCCACGAACTGTCGGCGCAGGTGCGTCTCCGATTCCCGCCGCAGGGCGTTATATGTGAATGGGAAATGTCGTTGCACAAACCGTAGGAACCCGAACTACGGGCTTTCGAGATCAACACATGTCACTGAGACGTGTTCTTGTGGTCGAGGACGAGATGGTGGTCGCCATGCTCGTCGAGGACATGATCGCCGACCTCGGCTACGAGGTCGCCGGCGTCGTGTCGCGCGTGGACGACGCGATGGCGCTGATCGATACCGACGGTTTCGATGTGGCGGTGCTGGATGTTCACCTGAACGGGCGGCTGATCTTTCCGTTCGCCGACGCGCTGGCCGAACGCCATATCCCGTTTCTGTTTGCAACCGGCTATGGGGAACGCGGAATCCCGCGCGAACATTCGAGTTGCCCCGTGATCCAGAAGCCGTTCCGCGCCGAAGACTTGAAGCGCGCGCTCGCCCGGCTTGAAGCGGCTTAGATCAATAGAAGAACGCGAGATAAAGGAAGAAGCCCGCGATCACCGCGAGCAGCAGGCTCACGCCCAGCACATAACGCATATGCCCGAACGCTATGCCCTGCTTGGCTTGCCTTTCAGGCATCTCATGTCTTGTCGTGTCGTGTCTTCGCATGGCGGTGGCCATTGGCCTTCTCCTATCTCTTGTCTGACGTGGTTTCGATGCCTGCCAGTTTCTGCTCGATCTCCTTTCGCGCGTCCGCCGCTTGCCGGAGTTCCTCCGAACCTGCGTCGGCCATGCCTTCCCACGCTTCCAATATTTCGAGGCGTTCCGCATCGCTGAACCGGCGGTCGCGGATCACATCCGTCGGCGCGCGGTAGAATCGCTGCGGGTTCAGCTTCATGTCCTCCACCAGTTTGCGCTTCGACATGAAGGCCCCGTTCTCGAACATTCTCATGGTGAGAACGTCCGCCGCGTGTGAGTGTTCCGGCCGTACCTGTCAGCGGGATTTGCGCCGCTTGCGGGTTGCGGCCGCCTTTTTCGCGGAGCGCGACCTCGCCGCCGCGGGCCGCGCGGCCGAGGCGCGACCGCCTTTGCGGCCACCCTTGCGGGACGGGGCTTTGTTCGTCTTCGTCCCGCGGCCGGAACCACTTTTCTTGCCGCCATGGGTTTCGGCATTCACCGTGGCCCAGGCGCGGCGTTCGGCTTCTTTCTCGGAAACGCCACGATCCTCGTAGCCTTCCTCGATGTGACGCGCCTGGCGCTTTTGCTTGCCGGTGTAGCTCGACTTGTCGCCGCGGGGCATCTGGCCCTCCTGCTCGAATTTTCGTTTCGAGAACGCACCCCACAGGGTCGAGGTTCCGGACCCGGCCCGTTCCTGACGAAAGTTTATTTCCCCATTTTAACTATTGAGGCTGGTTGGGCTTGGAAAGAATTTGCTAACCATATAATCGCGAGTTGAGGAGTGAGGGGGCTTACCCGTGATTTATCTCGTGGATCGCAGGAACCGGAACGCATTCGCCGAACAGCTTGAAGAAATGTACCGGCAGCGCCATCAGGTTTATGTCGAGAAGCGCGGCTGGAAGGCGCTGGCGCGTCCCGACAAGCGTGAGATCGACCAGTTCGACAACGAAGACGCCGTCTATCTGATGAAGATCGACGATAGCGGTCATGTCTTGGGCGCCGTGCGCCTGATCGACACCACCAAGCCGCATCTGATGCGCGACGTGTTTCGCCACGTCGTCACCTTGGGCGATATTCCCAACGATCCGCGCGTCTATGAGATGACGCGCTGCTATGTGACCGATTCCATCGGCGACAAGGCAACAAAGGCCCAGGCCGCGGGTGAAATCATGGCGGCAATGGAAGAATACGGCCTCGCGCGCGGGCTTACCGATTACAGCGTCGTCTCCGATCTCTATTTCGTGCCGTTCATGACGATCATCGGCGAGGGCGTGAAGCGCTTGGGCGAGCCTTACGACTATGGCGAAGGCACCTGCATCGCGATGACGTTTCCGGTCAACGAGCGGGGTTTGCGCATCTGCCGCAAGGCGCGCGGCCTCGATGACAGCGGGGTTCTGGTCTATTCCGACACCCCGCCGCCGCATGCGGTGATCGACAAGGCGCGCATCGCGATCGCGGCCTGAAAGCCAGTCCCGCATTGGGACGGCGGGCGTCAATCCGACCTTTCGTTCACCTTGCGCTAACCAATTAATCCCGCTCTGACACAGGCCGCGGGGCCTTTGGTGGCGCGCCTCCTGCAATCCTGAATCCGAAGGACTGTCGGAAGGCGAAAGTGGCTTTTTACCGGAACATGGCCGCAGGCACGCTGGGGCGCGAACGCCGCCGCGCGGCGCGCAGCCATGGCTTCTCGGGAAACCCCGCGCCGGGCGGTTTTCACGTCGACGCGGGCACGGCCCTGTTCCTCACCATGCTGGAAGCGTTTGCGATCTCGGTTTCCAGCGTGGCGGCGGGTGTCGGCTATTCCTATCTGGCGCTCGATTACGCGGGCGACGCCAAACAGTTCTTCGGCAACGGCATTCTTGTGGCGGCGCTTTTCTGCGGCGCGATGCGGGCGCGCGATGCCCATCGCGGCGGGCGCGTGCTTCGCGAGGGCGAAGCGTTGCGCGATCTCTTCACGGTGTGGTTCGCGGTTTTCTCCTTCGTGGGCTTCGTGTGGTTTTTCCTGAAGCTCGATCCGACTTTGTCGCGCGGCGCGTTCCTGAGTTTCTTCGGGTTGGGTTTTGTTGCCGTGGGGATTGCACGCGCGCAAGCGCCAAAGCTTGTCGCGGCCTGGTATCACCCGCGCCGGTTCGCGGGCCACAATGTCGTTCTGGTGGGCGATCATTCGGCCATCGGCAGGCTGGCCACGGAATTCCGCTTCACCGGATGCGAGAGGCCGGTCACCGTCGGCGTGACCGCCGGCGGCGCACCGGCCGAATGGGCGCTGACGCTTTCGAACGCGCTGCGCGAAATCCGCGCGCGGACGCGCGAGGCGGGGCACGGGCAGATCTGCGTGGCGGCGGACGGATTTCCGCCCGCGCGTCTGGCCGAATTGATGGGCGCGCTGCAATCCATTCCGCACGCCATCCGCCTGGTGCCGGAGGCGAGCGTCGAACGCTATCTGCACCTGCCGACGCGCAACCTCGGACGCTTGCGTGCGATCGAGATCCAGCGCGCGCCGCTCAGTCCGGTACAGCGCGCGTTGAAGCGGGTGATCGATCTTGGCATCGCCATTCCGTGCCTGTTCCTTGCCGCGCCGACGATGTTGCTGATCGCGCTGGCCGTGCGGATCGATTCCCGGGGGCCGATCTTCTTTCGCCAGCGCCGCCTTGGTTATCGCGGCAAGCCGTTCACGATCCTGAAATTCCGCACCATGCATGTATGGGAAGACGGCGACGACATCGCGCAAGCCAGGAAAGGCGATGCGCGCCTCACACGGCTGGGGCGCATCCTGCGTCCTGCGAGCCTCGACGAGCTGCCGCAGCTTTTCAACGTCATCAAAGGCGAGATGTCGCTGGTGGGACCGCGTCCGCATGCCGTGGCCCACGATCATTTCTTTGCATCGCTGATCGACAATTACGAATTGCGCCAGCATGTGATGCCCGGCGTCACCGGCTGGGCGCAGGTGCACGGGCTGCGCGGCGAAACCGCGACCACCGAGATGATGAAGAGGCGCGTGGAATTCGACCTTTGGTACGCGCGGAACGCGAGCCTTTCGCTCGATCTTGCGATTCTCGCGCGCACCGCGGTCGAGGTTTTCCGGGGGCGCAACGCCTACTGACATGACGCGCACATCCGATCATCCCCGTGTCCGCGTCGGCGGCGTCAAGACGGCGCGGCTGTCGAGAAAAGACCTGATGGCGCAGATGGTGGCCGATTGCGCCAATGCGCGCATCGACGCCAGGCACGTTCCCAAGCTCGTCTTCACCGCCAACGGACAAACGGTGGCCCTGGCGGCGACGGATCGCAGCTTTCGCGAGGCGCTGGACGAAGCCGACATCGTGCACGCCGACGGCCAGCCCATCGTGCTCGCCTCGCGCTGGCTGACGGGTACACCGATCCCCGAACGCAGCGCCACCACCGATTTCATCCATGATGCGGCGCAGGCAGCGGAGCACCACGGCTTGCGCTTCTATCTTCTGGGTGGAACCGAGGAGGTGAACGCGCGCTGCGCGGAGATTCTGCAACGCCGTTATCCGCGATTGGCGATCGCCGGGCGGCGCAACGGCTATTTCGCGCGCAGCGACGAGAGGGCGATCTGCGACGAGATCGAGCGATCCGGAGCGGATATCGTGTGGATCGGGCTGGGCGTGCCGTTCGAGCAGGAGTTCTGCAGGCGCAACCGCGACCGGCTTTCGGCGGGTTGGCTTGTCACCAGTGGCGGGTGCTTCAATTTCGTTACGGGCGATTATGCGCGCGCACCCGTCTGGATGCAGAATTCGAGTCTGGAATGGCTGCACCGGCTTTGGCGCGAGCCGCGCCGTTTGTGGCGGCGCTACCTGCTGACCAATCCGCTGGCGGCGTTTCTTCTGCTGGTCTGGACGTCTTCGCTGCGGGAGGCGCGGGAATGAACGCAGCCATCTCCGCCCTTCCCTCTCGCGCGCCGGGTTGGCGCATTGTGCTTCGCTATGCGCTCTCCACCGGCGGGCCAGTGAGCGTTTCCGCGGCGCACCTCCTGGTTTCGCTTCTGGTCCTGCACGCGCTGCCCTCGAAAGATTTCGGCGTCTTTGCGTTTGTGCTGGTGGTGGTGCCGCTGTGCCTGAGCGCATCCGGGGCGCTGTTGAACGTGTCGCTTCCGCACGCGGCGGCGCGCCAACCGCGCGATGTGGACGTGTTCGTCAAGGCCAATCTCGTGTTTTGCGCTTTGGCTGCGGTTCTTTGTGGGGCACTCGTCTTTTCCGGCGACGCCGATGTGGGCGTCGCCGCCCTTTTCGGATTGTATGGCGCCGCCATGTGCCTGCGCTGGTTTGCGCGCGCGCTGAGCTACGCGAACGACAATCCGGGGCGCGTGGCGGTTTCGGATTTCTGTTACAGCTTTCTTCTGATCGCTACGTTTGCCGCGCTGTGGCGTTTCGGCAATCTCACCATTGCGCACGCGGCGTTTGCACTGGCTGCAAGCGCCGTGACCTCCATCGGCTGCTTTGACGCCACCTATCTCAAACGGCAGTTCGTCACCGGCTGGCAGACGCCGTTCAAAAGCTATCTGGCGACATGGCAGGGTGTGACGCGGTGGTCGCTGCTGGGTGTGGTGCTGACGGAAGCAACCGCGAACGCGCATGCCTATCTGGTGACGTTCGTTGCGGGCGCGCAATCCTTCGCGCTGCTGGCGGTGGGGGCGCTGTTCATGCGGCCGGTTTCGCTGTGCCTGTCCGCGCTTTCGGATGTGGAGCGGCCGTTCATGGCCCAAAGCATCGCGCGCGGCGAACCCGCCAAAGCCGAGCGTTGCATGCGCGAATTCCGCGCGATGGGCGCCCTCGTCTGGGCGGGCACGGGCTTGCTGTGCGCGGGGTTGCTCGCGTGGTTTCCGGCGATTGTGCTCAAGCAGAACTATCGTCTGGGCGACGTTGCGCTGGTCGTCGCGTTGTGGTCGGCGATCATGGCGGTGCGGCTGGTTCGAACGCCGGATTCCGTTTTGCTGCAGGCGGCAGGCGAGTTCCGCGCGCTGGCGCGGACCACCTATCTGTCCAGCGTTGTTTCCGTTCTGTTGACGTTTGCATTGCTGCTGGCGTTCGGGCCGATCGTTTCGCTTTTTGGCATTCTCGCGGGCGATGCCGCGATGGCCGCGCAAATCCGTCTTGCGGCTCGCAGGTGGAGGCGCGGCCATGGCTGAGGTTGCCGTCGCCATTCCCACCTTCCGGCGCGTGAAGGGGCTTGAGCGGCTGCTCGACGCACTCGCCGCACTTGAGACGAAAGCGAAGGTTCACATCGTCGTCGCGGACAACGACGCGGAGCGGCACGAAGGTTTCGATCTCTGCCGCACCTTGCGCGCGCGGGGGTATCGCTGGCGGATCGACGCGGTGATCGTTCCCGAACGCGGGATCGCGCAGGCGCGCAACGCGGCAGTGATGCGGGCGCTTTCCACCGATGCGCATTTCATCGCGATGCTCGACGACGACGAATGGCCGGAGCCCGGCTGGCTCGATGCATTTCTGGCCGCCCAGCGCGTCACGGGCGCCGATGCGTTGCACGGACAGGTGACGCGCGTGTTCGAACGTGCGCCCGCGCCATGGTCGCTGGCGTGCGCGGGGATCGCGCCGTTTGCGCGCGCCACGGGCGCCATCGACATGATCGAGAGCAGCAGCAACGTGCTGATGACACGCGGCTGCGTGGCGGCGCTTGCCGAACCCTGGTTCGATCCGGCGTTCGCGCTGACCGGCGGCGAGGATCGCGATTTCTTCACGCGGTTGAAGCGCGAGGGTGCCCGATTCGCCTGGGCGGGCGAGGCGGTTGCCAATGCGTTCGTTCCTGCGTCCCGGCTGACCCTGGGCTGGATCGTCCGGCGCGCCTATCGCGTGGGCAATTCGGACATGCGGGTGTTCCTGAAATACGGGCCTGCGCCGCTCGCGCGCCTTCGCGAAGTGGCGAAGATCCTTGGCGCTGCCTTGTGCTTCGCGCCCATCCTCGCCATCTTTTCTGCGTTTCCGAATCGGCGCGCGCAGGCGTTGTGCAAGCTGAGCCGCGCCGCAGGAAAAACCGCCGCGCTGTTCGGCCGGCACTACAACGAGTATGCCGTGATCCATGGCGAATGATGGTTCGGCTTTCGGCGCAAGTCTTCCCGCGTGGAGGACACGCTTCTCGCTAGGCGATTTTGGATTTCTCGCCCTTCTTCTGCTTGTGTTCGTGGGGCTCAAGCCGTTCGCGCTGCGCGATGCGGAGGCGCTTCTGCACGGCGCGGACGAAACCGGCGTCGGAAATCTGGCGCGGCAACTGAGCTATCTCGCGGTGTTTGCGGTGATCGGCTTTGCGGCTGCGCGCGAGAATGGGTGGCGGATTATACGCACGGTTCCTGTTTCGATGCTGCTGTTGCTCGCATGGTGCGTTGCGAGCGTTGCGTGGACGGCTGAGCCTTACGTCACGCTGAGACGCGCTGCGCTGGAACTCATCGTTGTCGCAGCGATATTCATGAGCGTGGAGTCGCTTGGGCCATCACGCAGCCTTGAATGGATGCGCTGGGTGCTGGCGGGCGTGTTGATCGTCAACTGGATTGCGATTGCGTTCGTGCCGCAGGCGATTCACCTGACCGGCGAAGCCGATCCCGCACTGGTGGGCAATTGGCGCGGGCTATACTTCCACAAGAACATCGCGGGCGCGGTTTCGGCTATTTCGGCGCTGGTGTTCTTCTTTTCCTTTCTCGATACGCGGCGCTGGTGGGATGCCGCGTTGTTTGCGGGTGCGGCCGTTTTCACAGTGATGACGCATTCCAAAACCTCTATCGCATTGCTGCCGGCCGCGATTGCTGCAGGCATCCTCTATCGCTTCGCGTGGCGGCGCGCCCTCGACCGGCAGATCGCGCTGGTGGCGTTTGCGCTTGGCGCGTTCGTCGTCGTGGTGGCGATGATTTCCGAATGGAACACGATAACCGGCCTTCTCGCCGAGCCCGGCGAACTGACGGGGCGCGCAGAGATCTGGCGGGCGGAACTTGCCTATATCGCAGATCACCTGTTGCTGGGTTCGGGCTTCGGGTCGTTCGCGGATACGGGCGCGGGCTCGCCCTTACGGCACTACATCGGCAGCGCCTGGATCGCGAACATTTCCCATGGCCACAGCGGTTATCTGCAACTTCTCGTCACTATCGGCGGGATCGGGTTCGTGCTGGCGATGGCGGCGCTGATCGTTTGGCCGGCGTTGATCTTTTTGAAAGCCGATGCGGATAGGCTTGCGCTCAAGAGCCTGCTGTTCGCGATCTTCGTGTTCGTCGTGTTCCATAACGTGCTGGAATCCGACTGGCTGGAAGGCGACGGCGCGGCCTGGGTTTCGTTCCTGCTGGTGCTGGCCATGCTGAAGAACTTCCGGGAGGCAACGCCATGAGCCCGACATTCTCCGTCGTCGTTCCGGTTTACAATCGCGCGCATCTTCTGGAACGCGCGCTGTCGTCGGTGCTGGATCAGAGCTTGCAAGATTTCGAGATCGTGGTGGTGGATGACGGCTCGCGCGACGATCCGCAGAGCGTGGTCGAGGCGATCGGCGATTCCCGAATCCGTTTCGTGCGGCAGGAGAACCGGGGCGGCGGGGCCGCACGCAACGCAGGGATAGATATGGCGCACGGGCGCTACATCGCGTTCCTCGATTCCGACGACCGTTTCCTGCCGCACCACCTCATTACCATGAAGGCGATGCTCGACCGCGCGCCCGGCGTCGCGGCCTATGCGCGGATGTCGGTGGATCGCGGCAACGGCAACACGATGTTGCGGCCGCCGCGCGGCATAAGGCGCGACGAGCATATGGCGGATTATCTGTTGCGCGAACGCGGCTTCGTGCCGACCATCACGCTCGCGGTGGACGCAGCGACGGCCAGGCGCGTGCGCTATGACCCTCGCCTGCCCTTCGGACAGGATACCGATTTCGCGATCAGGCTTTATCTCGCGGGCTGCCGCTTCGTGATGGCGGAGGAACCCGGCGCGATCTGCGAGGACGTGGCCGATCCCACGCGGGTTTCGCAGGGGCGCAAGGGCGCGCGGCTGATGGGATGGCTCGACGAGATGCGGCCGCAAATCCCTTCTCGTGCCTATCACGGTTGCCGCGGCTGGACGATCGCCAAGGGGCTTGCGCCGACATCGCCCTTGCGCGCCTTCGCACTCTATCTGAACGCGGTGTTGCGCGGCTGCTACCCGCCGAAACTCGCTGCCGTGGTGTTCATCCAGGTGTTCGTGCCGGACACGCTGTACCGGCGCATGGCCGATCGCGTGATCGCGCTGACCGAGAGAAAAGCTACGCCGGCTTGAATGCGCGTCCGTCGATGACGGCTTCGCGCGGAACCCGCTTGAGCCTGCGCTTCAGATGGCGCGCCAGAAGCGGCGAGGCGTATTGTGCCCCCACCATGAAACGCATCAGCGGGCCGAAGCTGTTGGCGGCCGCCGGTCCCACGACATAGAGGCCGCGCACAGAGGTTTCGAAGCGCGAGGAAAGAACCGGCGTGTTCTCGACCTGTTTGATCTCGCGCAGCAGGCGCAGGCTGAGGAACGACAGGCGGCTCATGTCCGGTTTGTAGCCGGTCGCGGCGATCACATAATCGCAGGCGATTTCGCGCTCTTCGCCGCGGCGCGAGACGATCAGCCCCACGCGGTGGCCGCGCATCGTGGCGCCAACCACCTCGGCGTTGCGCAAAACCGGCACGCGGCCTTCGATCCTGGGGCGCATGAACCATCCCGGCGCGGCGCCGAGGTGGCGTTTGGCGATGCGCAGACGCAGGCTCTCCGGCAGAAGACGGAAAAGCTGCGGAAACTCCGCGCAGAAGAACGAACGCCAGCCGGGGCCGATGCCGGAAGGCGGGCGCGTGAGCCACGACAACGATCCGCGCTCGGTGGGCGGTGTGTGCCATTTGATGGTCTTGTCGCGGGCCACGATGCGCACCGATGCGCCGCAATCGTGCAGATGCGCGGCCACGTCGATGGCGGACGCGCCGCCGCCGATCACCGCGACCTGGCGGCGATAGAACGCCTTTCCATTCTGGAAATGGAAGCTGTGGCAGCGCACGTCGCGCGGAAGATGCATCAGATCCTTCGGCATGTCGGCGAAATGCGAGATGCCGACGGCGAGCACGACATGACGGGCGACGAGCTTTTCGCTGTTGCTCAGCGTCAGGAAGAACAGATCGTCCTTGCGTTCGAGCACGCACACGTCTTTGGCTTCCACATTCGGCACGAAGCGCCACTGGAAGTCTTCGGCATAGGCGTTGAAGACGTCGAGCGGAACCGGAAGATCGGTGTCGTGATAGGGGATGTCGCGCTGTTCGCAATAGGCCTTGAGCGTGCTGTCGGCTGCGGGCGCGCAAAGGCTGGAGGCAAAACCGTCCGACTTCAGCTTCATGCCTTCGGGCATGTGCTCGCGCCATGTGTCGAGCGGCTTGCCGAAAATGCGGAAGGAAAGCCCGGCCGCGCGCAAATGCGCCGCCAGCGAAAGGCCGTAAGGCCCTGCCCCGATGATGGCCACGTCTGTGATGTTCGGCATGGACGCAACTTCCCGACTGTTCCAAAACGGGACGTCTGCGGCCGGTTTCGGGCCTGACCCGCCTTGCTCAAGCTGGATGGTCCAAAAGCCGTGCCAAGGTTTCACCATTGGTTGACGCCGGTTGCCTAGGCTTGGCGGCATGGCGAAGGTGCTGCTCTCCACGACCATGCTATGGCCCGCGCCCGCGCGGCTGGCGGGCGCGTTCGCGGCCTGCGGCGCCACGGTCGAGGCGCTGGCGCCGCGGCGTCATCCGGTGGGCGAAAGCAAATCGCTTGCGAAACTCCATCCCTATCGACCGTTGCAGGCGATTTCCGGATTGCGAAGCGCGTTGGAAGCCGCGCGACCAGATCTGGTGATCCCTTGCGACGACCGCGCGGTTCGTCATCTGGTGGCGCTGGCCGACGAGGAGGAGTGTTTCGCCGATCTCGTCGCGCGGTCCATCGGGCGGCTTGCCGGTTACAGCATGCTGCTTTCGCGCAGCGCCTTCCTGCAGGAGGCGAGCGGACTGGGCATCGAGATTCCGCCGATCAGGGAAGTCGCGACCGAAGCCGATCTCAAATCGGCGCTGCACGACATAGGACTTCCCGCCGCCCTCAAGACCGATGGAAGCTGGGGCGGCGAAGGCGTTAGCCTTGTCCATACCTATGACGAAGCGTTGGCCGCGTTCCGGCATCTGGCGCTGGCGCCGTCGCGGCTGAGGAGCCTTGCGCGCGCGGCCAGGCGACAGGATGCGCATTTCCTGCTCGATGCCGTCGAGCCCAAGGATTATGCGATCAGCGTGCAGCGTTTCGTGAAGGGCGTGCCCGCCACCTGTTCCTTCGCGGCGTGGGACGGGCATGTGGCGGCGAGCCTGCACATGGATGTGCTGGAAACCCGTGAGCCGCGAGGACCAGCCACCGTTCTCAACCGCGTGTTCTCGCCCCAGATGGACGAGGCGGCGCGCGCCATCGCCAGGCAGTTCGGGCTTTGCGGATTCCACGGCCTCGATTTCATCCGCGATGCCTCGGGCAAACTGTTTCTCATCGAGATCAATCCGCGCGCCACCCAGATCTGCCATCTGGCGCTGGGCGAAGGGCGCGACCTTCCGGCCGCGCTGCTCGCGGCGTTCGAAGGCCGCACGGCCACGCCGCGCCCCGTCGTGACGGATGCCAGCGTCATCGCGCTCTTTCCGCAAAGCGTGGGTCAGGGCACGCATCACGCAGGCGCCTATCACGACCTTCCGGCAGACGATCCCGCCCTGCTGCACGCGCTGTCGGCGCAGAAAGATATTCACAGCCGCGAATCGCTTGCCGCCTTGCAAAACGGCTGACAAATCACGTCCTACTGGTGTTGGAGCGATTCGCTTAAAGGGGCCGCTCCAGAGGGTGATTGGGCGTGAAGGTTTCGCCATATGCGATCGCCGCGTTCCTTGCGGCATGGCCCGGCCTCGTCATGGCCGACGAGATGGGCGTGATGGAACGCGCGCGGCCCGATTACGACGCCAAGGGATTGCCGTTGGGCGGTTTCCGGCTTTATCCGACGCTCGATCTGGGCGTGACCGGCGACACCAACATCTATCGCACCGACAACAACGAAGCGGGCGACGCCTATTTCACCATCGCGCCCAATCTCGACCTGCGCTCCGACTGGAACAACAACCTGGTGGAAGTGACGGCGGCGGTCGCCCATTACCGCTACGCCGAGAACGACCGCGAAAGCCATACGGACTGGAATGTCGGGGGGCATGGGCGGCTCGACATCCTGCGCGGCACTACGGCGGACGGCGAAGTGGACTACGTCTCCACACACGAACAGCGCTGGTCTCCCGATGAGCCCAATTCGGCCGCCGAGCCCACGCATTATTCCGACGTGCATGCGGAGGGCGCGTTCACGCATGACGCGGGACAGCTTGCCTTCAGCCTCGGCGGCACGTTCGACCGTTTCGACTACGATGCGACGCCCTTGATCGGCGGCGGCGTGCTCAACAACAACGACCGCGACGCGAAG
The DNA here is from genome assembly GCA_964612235.1 of uncultured Rhizobium sp. Taxonomy (GTDB): domain Bacteria; phylum Pseudomonadota; class Alphaproteobacteria; order Micropepsales; family Micropepsaceae; genus Rhizomicrobium. The sequence continues at coordinate 6,195 of CAZTCU010000001.1, read as the reverse complement.
AAATATTCGCTTCACGGGCGTGTTTCGCTGGAGCTTTCGGACGGCTATTCGTTCTTCGTGCGCGGCACCTACAACGCCCGCGCCTTCGACGTGCAACGGGACCGCAACGGATATAACCGCGGTTCGCACGGCTATTCGCTCGATGGCGGCGCGGAATTCCGGCTGACCGATCTTTTGCGCGGCGAAGCCTATCTCGGTTACGCCGAACAAACCTTCCACGCGCCGCTGCCGAACGTGAACGGGATCGATTTCGGCGCGAAGCTCACCTGGTATCCCGACGCGCTCTATACCGTTCACCTGACCGCCGAGCGGCGGTTCACCGACACCACCATCCTTGGCGCATCGGTGAGCGACGACCGCGTGGTGAATCTGGGCGTGGATTACGAACTGATGCGCGACCTGATCCTGCAGGGCGGCGTCAGCTACACTTCCAGCCGGTTCGCGGGCGCGCTGCGCAACGATACGGTATGGGGGGCGTCGCTGACGGGCGAATACCTCATCAACGAGAACATGCGGGCGACGCTCGGCTATGATTTCAGCAACCGCGCCTCGTCCGTTCCCGGCCAGGATTTCCGCGACCACACGATCCATGCCGGGATCAAGCTCGCCCTCTAGTTGGCGCGGCAAGAATTCGTTAACCATTCTTAAGCAGCTTCGGGGTTAAACCCTCCGTAGCCGGAACAAATTATGCTTGGGCCCGTACGGATGAGCGATCTAGTGGCGCAATGACGGGCAAATCCCAGAGTCCCGCGTTCGGACAGCCGTTCGGCTTTGCCGAAATGGTGCGAACCGTTAAGGCGCGCCGGACCGTGTTCCTGCGGGCGGCGGCGGGCGCGTTCATCTTAACCGTGCTTGTGCTGCTGCTTCTGCCCACACGCTATTCGGCGTCGGCGGTGGTGATGCTGGAGACCCGCAAGAACAATGTCACGGACGCATCCGCCGTGCTGTCGCAGACGCCGACCGATCCGGCCTCGCTGCAGAACCAGATACAGATCCTGATGTCGCGCGACCTTGCGGGCAAGGTGATCGACAAGCTGAACCTCGCCGACGACCCGGAGTTCCGCGCGTCCGGCGGATTGTTCGGCAACGCCGATCCCAGGCGCGCACGCGACGGGGCAATCGACAATTTTCTCAAACGGCTTTCGGTGGACACGGTGGGGCTTTCGACCACGCTCGATGTCAGCTTCGCATCGCGCGACGCGGAAAAGGCCGCGCGCATCGCCAATGCGGTGGCGCAGGCCTATGTCGCAGACCAGGTGAACGCGAAATACGAAGCCACCGCGCGCACGACGCAATGGCTGATCGACCGGATTCAAAGGTTGTCGGTGCAGGTGCAGGCATCGGAAGAAGCGGTGCAGCGCTACAGGGCCGAGCACAATCTCAACGATACGGCGGAAGGAAATTCGCTGATCGACCAGCAGATGGGCGCGATCAGCACCCAGCTTGTCGTCGCGCGCGCCGATCTGGCGCAGAAACAGGCGGCCTATGCGCGCGTCTCACAGCTTGTGAAGTCGGGGCGGGCAGCGGATCTTTCGCAGGCCGTGGCCTCGCCGGTCATCGCGCAGTTGCGCGCGCAGGAGAGCGATCTCATCCAGCAGGAAGCCGAACTCGCCACACGCTACGGCCCGATGCACCCCAAGATGGCCGAGATCGAATCCCAGAAGAAGAATCTCGACGCCAAGATCGCGCAGGAAGTGCGCCGCGTGGTGGAAAC
>CAZTCU010000001.1:0-4381 GCA_964612235.1 uncultured Rhizobium sp. | reverse complement strand
GCCGCCGTGCCCGACGCGCCCAACGGACCGGGCAAGCCGCTGATGCTTGCAGCCGCGATCCCTGCGAGCCTGTTGGTGGGATTGCTGGCGGCGCTGATCGCGGAGCGCATCGAGACGGGCGGCACGCAGCTTCCGGGTGTGCCGGTGATGGCGCGCATTCCGCTTTCGCAGGCACGCCTCTGCGATGCTGTGGTCGACCGGCCGTCGTCGCTTTCGGCGCGCGCGGTGAATCAACTGGCGCAGGCGCTGTTGCCGCCCGGCGCCACGGGGCGCGCAGTGCTGGTGGCGCCGGCGGCGCCCGGCGATTTCCAGACAGACCTTGCCGTGGCGATCGCGCGGGCTGCCGCACAGAACGGGCGGCGCGTGGTGCTGATCGACGGAAATTTCCGCAATCCGCGCGTGGCGCACGCGATCGGCGTGACCAACCAGAAAGGTCTTGTGGCGGCGCTTACGGGGCGGCTGCGGTTGAGCCAATGCTTCTTCCGCGACACGCGCTCGGCGGCGATCATGCTGGCGTGTACACAAGGGCTGCCGAACCCTTCGCAGATCCTGGCGTCGCCCGCGATGGCGCAACTTGTGGCGCATTTGCGCGGCGCCTGCGATCTGGTGGTGATCGACAGCGGACCGGTGCTGGCGACGAACGACGCGGCGCAACTGGCGCGGTTGAGCGACGTGACGCTTCTTGTTTGCAATCGCGCGCCGCGCGAGACGATTGCGCAAGCGATGAGGGAACTCGGTGGAACCGCGTCGCAGGTTGCGCTTGTTTCGATGGAACTTCCGCGCGCAGCGTAATGCCGCCGCAAGATTGCGGAACTTTGCTCCCGAAATCGCGTTGATCCCTTGAAGAAGGGCTAACCGAATTTCCCAAGGGAGTTTCCATATGAAAATTTCACTCGCGGCCAGCGTGCTTGCGCTCGCCATGATCGGCGCCGGCACCGCGTCGGCCACCGAAGTTCTCGGCATGGGTACGCCGAGCGCCGAACAGTTCCGCGCCAAGGCGACGTCGAGCGATGCGTTCGAGATCACCTCGAGCAAGATCGCGCAGACCCATGCCAGCGACGCGCAGATCAAGGATTTCGCGGCGATGATGATCCGCGATCACACGGCTTCGACCGACAAGCTGGTGGCGCTGGGCGGCATCAGCAAGGCGAGCCTCGAAAGCAAGATGGAGCCCGGCAAGGACGGCAAATATGCGGGCAACGACCTGCTCAGCACCAGCCAAGCCGCCGAACTGAACAGCCTGAACTCCAAGAGCAACACCGATTTCGACAAGACCTACATGGACGACCAGGTTCAGGGTCACAAGGATGCGGTGGCGCTGATGGAGGATTATGCGAAGAACGGCCACAACGCGAAGCTGAAGGCGTTCGCGGCCGAGGTTCTTCCCACCATCAAGGAACATCTGGCGATGGCGCAGAAGATCGATGCCAAGCTCGAGAAGAAGACGATGTAAAGCGAGCATTTCTCGCGAACGGAAAGCCCCGGTCCGCCGGGGCTTTTTGTTATGCGAGGATGTTCAGGAGCGGAGCAAGGGCGCGGCGGTAGCGGCCATCGCGGATGGTTTGCGCGGCGCGGGCGATGTCGGGCGCGAAGAAGCGGTCGCGGTCATAGGCCGGGATTTCGGTGCGTAGTTGGCCGATGAGGTGTTCCAGCAGCGCAGAACTTTTTAGCGGGCGGTGGAATTCGATGCCTTGCGCGGCGGCGAGCAATTCGATGGCCACGACATTGGTGGTGTTTTCCGCCATCTGCGCGAGGCGGCGCGCGCCGTGGGCGGCCATGGAGACGTGATCTTCCTGACCGGCGGAAGTGGGGATCGTGTCGACGCTTGCGGGATGAGCGAGCATCTTGTTTTCGGAGACCAGTGCGGCGGCCGTCACCTGCGCGATCATGAAACCGGAATTGAGGCCGTTGTCGCGCACGAGGAAGGCGGGAAGTCCGCTCATCTTGGGATCGACGAGGATGGTGACGCGGCATTCCGACATGGAACCGGTTTCGGCGAGCGCGAGCGCGATCTGGTCGGCGGCGAAGGCCACGGGCTCGGCGTGGAAATTGCCGCCGGAGATCACTTCGTCGCGTTCGGGGAAGATGAGCGGATTGTCCGTGACGGCGTTGGATTCGATGACGAGCGTGCGCGCGGCGAAGCGCAAGAGATCGAGCACCGCGCCCATCACCTGCGGCTGGCAGCGCAGCGAATAGGGATCCTGCACGCGGTCGCAATCGATGTGCGACTGGCGGATGGCGCTGCCTTTTTCCAGCGCTCGCAAGGTTTTGGCGACCGCGATCTGTCCCGGTTGGCCGCGCAATTCATGGAGGCGTGGATCGAACGGCGCATCGCTTCCCTTCAGCGCATCGAGCGACATGGCGCCGGAAATGAGGGCGGCCGCAAACGCATCTTCCGCCGCGAACAATCCCGCAAGCGCCATGGCAGTGGAGGCTTGCGTGCCGTTGAGGAGGGCGAGGCCTTCTTTGGGACCGAGTTCGAGAGGTTTCAGTTTCGCGTCTGCGAGCGCGCGTTCGGCGGAAAGGACTTCGCCCTTCATGCGCACGTCGCCGATGCCCATGAGCGCCGCGCTCATATGCGCAAGTGGCGCGAGATCGCCGGACGCGCCGACCGAGCCCTGGCCGGGCACGCAGGGATAGATGTCACGGTCGAGGAAGGATTTGATCGCCTCGATGACCTCGCGGCGCACGCCGGAGGCGCCGCGCGCGAGGCCTGCGAGCTTCAACACCATCATCAGGCGCACGACCGCATCGGGCATCAGCGCACCGACACCGGCGGCATGAGAGAGCACGAGATTTTTCTGTAACTGTTTGAGTTGGGCGTGATCGATGCGGGTCTGTGCCAGCAATCCGAAACCGGTGTTCACGCCATAGGCGGTTTGGTCGTGCTCCACGATGCGCGCGAGCGAGGCGGCCCCCGCATCGACGGCGGCAAGCGCGTTTGCATCGAAGGAAATCGTGACCGGATGTTCCAGCGCACTCCGCAACTCTGGCAGAGAGAGCGGCTTTCCGATGGTGAGGGTGTTGCGGTTCATGGTTCAGATGTGGATCGCGTGGCCGAGCGCGCGCAACGCGGCTTCGTGGAAAGCTTCGCCCAGAGTCGGGTGGACGTGGATGGTGCCTGCGATGTCTTCCAGCACCGCGCCCATTTCGAGCGCGAGGGAGAATTCGTTCGAGAGTTCGGAGACATGCGCGCCCACCGCCTGAATGCCGAGCACGCGATGGTCGGAAGCGCGCGCGAGGATGCGCACGAAGCCGCCATCGTCGCCCGCTTCCATGCTGAGGGCGCGGCCGTTTGCGGCGAAGGGGAAGGTTGCGGTGATGATGGAATTGTCCTTCGCCGTTTCGGGGGTGGGGAGCATTCCGGCGCTGACGATTTCCGGTTCGGTGAAGCAGACGGCGGGAATCGAGGCGGGATCGAATTTGCGTTTTTGACCGGCGATGATCTCGGCCACCATATCGCCCTGCTTGGCGGCCTTGTGCTCCAGCATCGGTTCGCCGACGAGATCGCCGATGGCCCAGACGTTCTTCATCGAGGTGGCGCAGCGATCATCGACCTTCACGAAACGGCCGTCCATATCGACGGCCATGTTTTCGAGGCCCCAGCCTTCGGTGTTCGGTTTGCGGCCGACGGTGACGAGGATCTTGTCGGCGGCGAGTTTCAGCGTTTCGCCGTCTTTCGTTTCGACAACGAGCTTGTCCGCTTCGAGACCTCTCGCTTTTGCGCCGAGATGAACGGCTACGCCGTTCTTCTGCAACCATTTGCGCACGGGTTCGACTAGCTGGGCGTCATAAAGCGGCAGGATGCGATCCAGCGCTTCGACCACGACTACTTCGGCGCCGAGTTTGCGGAAGGCGATGCCGAGTTCGAGGCCGATATAGCCTGCGCCGACCACGACAAGACGTTTCGGCACTTCCGCTAGGGACAATGCTTCGGTGGAGGAGATCACATTGCCGCCGAAGGGCAGAAACGGAAGTTCGACCGGAATGGAACCGGCGGCGAGGATAACGTGTTCTGCGGTGATCGCGATTTCGCCATCTTTGGTTTTGACGTGACAGGTCTTGCCGTCGCTGAACGTGCCCCAGCCTTTGACCACGCGCACCTTGGCGCGCTTAAGCAACGTGGCGACGCCATTGTTGAGTTTGTCGACGACGGTTTCTTTCCATTTCACGGTTTCAGCGAAGTTGATGGCCGGTTGCATGGTCAACGAAATGCCGTGACGCGGTTTGGCCATTGCTTCGAACTGGCCCGCCACATGGATGATGGCTTTCGACGGGATGCAGCCGCGGATCAGGCAGGTGCCGCCCAGGCGGTCGGCTTCGACCAGCGTGGTGTCGAGGCCTAGCTGGCCAGCGCGGATCGCGGCGACGTAGCCGCCGG